>JALZLC010000087.1 GCA_030858885.1 Actinomycetota bacterium | reverse complement strand
ACGGCGGCGGGGTCGGGGCCCGCCGGCTTCTTGGGCGCTGGCTTTGGCTTCGACCTCGCGCCCTTCTGCTCACCCCTGGCGGCTGGCTCGGCCTGAGCTTCCGCCGAGGGAATGGCTTCCGCCGGGGGCATGGCTTCCGCTGGGGGAACGGCTTCCGCGGGGGGAATGGCCTCGGGGTTGGGCTCCACCTCACCCGGCTCGACGGCGTCCTCGTCGTCGTGGTCCTCGTCGTGGTCGTCGAGTTCGCCGGCCCCAGCCGGGGCCACGACCTCGGCGGCGGGCTCCGCCTCGGCCGCGGACTCGGTCGGCGCAGGGCTGTCGGCGCGCTCCGCCTCGGCGGCGGGCTCTACTTCGGCCGCGGGGTCTGTCGGCGCGGAGGCCTCGGTGGGCTCCGCCCCGACCGGAGCGTCCCGCGTCGGCGCGGTCGCAATGTCGTCAGCGCCGTGCGTACTTGTGGTGTCGTTGCGCTGGGATTCGTCGGGTGCGGTCGAGGGGTCCATGTGGCCTCCTGCGGCAGACGGGACCGGTCCCGCGGGCGTGCAGCGCGCGCGAGGGTCGGCGGGTGTGGCAGTCGAGAGGATAGCGACCGGCCCGGAACGCTCGGCGATGGCGCCTACTGCTCGGGCGGGATGGTCAGCTCGTCGCCCTCTCGCAGCGGCGTGGAGCTGTCGATGTCGTTTGCTTCGGCGATGATCTCGTACTGACTGGCGTCGCCGTAGAACTCCTGAGCGATGCCGGCCAGGGTGTCGCCGAGCTGGATCGTGTAGGTCTCGCCTTCCTCGGCCGGCTCCTCCGTGGCCTCGGCCTCCTCGGTGGCATCGCGATCCTGGTCGTTGCCGCTGCCGCCCCGCCCCTCATTGGCTTGGCGTGCCTCGGCGACGTCGAGTCGCTGCTGCAGCACCGCGTTCTCCGAGGTCAGCTCCGCAACGCGATCCCGCTCAAGCTCGATCTGCGATTGGGCCACGCCCCCGCCGGCCGTGCAGCGCCCGAGAAACGCAAACAGCAGCGCCGCGATCACGAACAACACGACCCGACCCCACAGGACCCGCGGCCCGTAGTCGTCTTCCATCTCGTAGTCGTGGTCCATTGGCGGGCAGTATTCCACGCAGACAGAGTCCAGCGCCTACGCTGCCCGCATGCTCGAACGCGAGTGGCTTTCCGTGACAGACCCGGACGATCCGCACGACCGCTATGTGTTCGACATCACCTTCCTGCTGTCGGCCTACACCTGCATCTACGGGCGGGGCTGTCCCAGCATCGCGGCCGAGCCGTCCGCCGTGATGGGCTGCTGCAGCTTGGGGGCGCACTACGTCGACGCCGAGGATCGCGAGCGCGTCGAGGCAATGGTGGACGTGCTGGGCAGCGAGCACATGCAGTACTACGCCGATGCCGCCCGCCGCGGCGTCACGGCCGCGGTGCCCGGAGGTGAGTACCGCACCCGGGTCAAGGACGGTGGCTGCATCTTCCTCAACCGGGGGGAGTGGCACGCGGGTCCCGGTTGCGCGTTGCACCAGTACGCGCTGGCGCGCGGCGAGCACCACATGACCTACAAGCCCGAGGTCTGCTGGATCGTGCCACTCCGCCGTGAGATCAGCGAGGGCGTCGCCGACGACGGCGGGCCGCTGGTCACGACCACGATCACCTCCTACGACCGCGGCGCGTGGGGGCCTGGCGGCTCCGACTTCGGCTGGTGGTGCACCGACTCACCGCTGGCCCACGTCGGCGTTGACCCCGTGTACGTCAGCATGGCCGCCGAGTTGCGGGCGATGACCAGCGACGCGGTGTATGACGAGCTGGCGACCTATCTCGATGAGCGCCGCGCGCATGCGCGTAAGCCGCTGCCGTTTCCCGTGTATGTCCTCACGTAGCGAAGCGGGGACGCGTAGGTCTTCATGGAGCGAAGCGCAAGATTCCCGGGCGCCTTTCTGACGCCGGTCAGCCTTGCCGCTCGCTCCTGCGTGGTGCAGGTGCCGATGGACTTGGGCGGGGGACGGGGACGGCGCCCTTGGGGATCGCTCGAGAACCCGCAGGGCTGGGCACGCGTTCACCGGACCACCACACCGGATCGGCGGGCTTGAAGCCGTACACGCCGGCGTCGTGGACGAAGAAGTCGGTGCGATACCGCGTCCCGTCGCGCCGCCTTCCTCCCACCACGAGCACGGTCCCCCCGCCGTTGTCGGTGTTCGGCAGGATGATCTCGGTGGCGAGCACGCGAGGCGGCTGGCGCGGGATGCCCCGTCGAGCCCCGAGGTCCGCGACGGACTGCTGGCAGGAGCGGGGGGAGTCCCCCATGGCGCACAGCTCGTCGATCCGGCCCGCCAGCGCGTGGGTCGCAGCCCGGTCGAGTAGCGCCCGCGCGGTAGCGGTCGGCACGGGGCGGCTCGGGGCGCCGGCCACCAGCGGGTACCAGCCGTCCACCGTCAGCAGCGCGGTCGCCAGCACGGCGACGATCACGGCGATGCTGGACAGCGTTCGCATGGATTCCCCCGGCTCGGCGCGCCAAGCCCGCCGACAGGATGCCATTGTCTGGTGTCCGCCCGCTTCGCTGCTTGAGCGCTGACCTGGTGCGCGACCGCTTCGCTACTTGAGCGCTGACCTGGTGCGCTACCGCTTCGCTACTTGAGCGCTAGCGTGACCGCGGTGGAGGGCTTCTTTGGCGAGGCGACGGTGCGCGCGATCGTCGACGTGCTGGTGCGGCTCGTCGAGATGGCCGGCGCCGTCGTCATCTTCACGGGAGCGTCGATCGGTTTTGTCCGCTTCGCCGCGACGGCGGTGCGCACCCGGTCGGCCGGCGCCTTCGTGCCGCTGCGGCTGGATCTCGGTCGCTACCTGGCTCTTGGCCTGGAGTTCCAGCTGGCCGGTGACATCCTGCGGACCGCTATCGCCCCGACCTTCGTCGAGATCGGCCAGTTGGCGGCGGTGGCGGCGATCCGGACGGCCCTGAACTTCTTCCTGGCTCGAGAGAACGCCGAGCAGCGAGCCGAACTCGAACACAAGTCGCAAGCCACGTGATCCCTGTCACCGACGCGCTGGCGTTGGCCTGTACCACCGCCGGCCTGCTCGCGGTGGCCTTGGCCGGCATGACTGGCCGGCGCTGGCGTGCCGGCCTGGGTTTCGGCCTGGATCTGTGGGTGGCCGCGGCCCTGCTGCGGCTCAGCGGCGAACCCGACCTCCGTGCGGTGGCCGCGGCCGCCGCCGTGATCATCGCACGCCGCCTTGTCGAGGGACGTCGCCCGGGCGGTTGAGGTTCTGCGCGAACCGACCGGTGGGATCGGCAGGTCGCCACACCTGCTCGGGCACACGGTGGACCCCGAGTGCCGTGGCCGCGTCGGTCACCGACCGCTGTCCCTGCCTCAGGCGGCGCTGCAGGACCGGGGCGCTTCCTACCGCCCACACCGCATGCAGGGGCTGCAGCTGTCCGTCGACGACAGGAGCGACGACGGGATGAGCGCCCGTCGCCGCGAGCTCGGCGAGCAGGGCCAACACCGCCACGCTGGCGAACGGCATGTCGACCGCCAGCACGGCCACCAGTGGGGTCCGCGACGCCTGCAGCCCGGCGAGAATGCCCGCAAGAGGGCCGGAGCCGGGCACCGCGTCGGCCACCTGCCGCGCTCCCGCGACTGCCAGGCGGCGACCGTCCCCGCTGGCGATCAGCACCTCGTTGCAGGTCTCGCCGAGCACGTCCACCGCGTGCTGCACCAGCGGCCGGCCGTCGACCACCAGCCAGGCCTTGTCGACACCCATGCGCAGGCTTGACCCGCCGGCCAGGACCAGCCCGGTCAGTGACGGCAGCGGTGAGCGGGCGGCCATGGCGCAGACAGTAAGCCGCCGACGAACCACCGCAGCAGCTGTTCACCCCGCCCGGACCCCCGCGGGAGTAGAAGTTGCTACCCGACCTTGCCGCAGGAGCCCGTGGCCGCCGCACAGATGGAGCAGATCAGCGACGCAGAACTCGTCGTGCGTGCCCGCGACCGCGGCGATGGGGTCGCGCTCGACGAGCTGCTGCGCCGCCATCGCGACACCGCCTACCGGGTGGCGCTGCGCATCTGCCTGAACCCGGCCGAGGCGGAGGACATCGCTCAGGAGTCGCTGGTCCGCGCCTGGCGGTCACTGGACCGGTTCCGGTCCGACGCCGCCTTCTCGACCTGGCTGTACCGCATCACCACGAACACCGCGCTGAAACGGGCGGGCCGGCGCAAGGATGTGGTGATGGCTGAGTTGCCCGAGCCGCTGGGGCCGGATCTGGACCCGGCCGGCCGGGTGGTACAGCGCGAAAGGTTGGCGGTTGCTACCACCGCGCTGGCCTCCCTTCCGCCTCAGCAACGGGCCTGCTGGGTACTGCGTGAGGTTGAGGGCCTGTCCTATGACGAGCTTGCCGAGGTGCTCGGACTCACCCTGGCGGCGGTGAAGGGCCGGCTGTTCCGCGCGCGGGCCGAGCTGACCGCGGCGCTGGCACGCTACGACGAGGACACGGCGACCGAGGACACCCCGACCGAGGACACCCCGACCGAGAAGCCCCCGAGCAAGGACCTGCCGTGAGTCAGGCCCCACACTGTCCGCTGGACCTGTTGCCCGCCGACGTCGCCGCCTGGGCCGTCGACGGCGAGC
Organism: Actinomycetota bacterium; assembly: GCA_030858885.1. The sequence continues at coordinate 976 of JALZLC010000087.1, read as the reverse complement.
CGGTCGACGACGTCGACATGCCCGCCCACGTGGCGACCTGCCAGGCGTGTCAAGCGGTGGTGGCCGCGGTGGCCGGCAGCGACGAGGTGGGTCTGGTGCTGCGCAACGCCGGTCCGGCAGCACCCGTGGCTGTATCCGAACGAGCGGCTGGACGCATTCGGATCGAACGCACCGCGACGGCCCTGGCTGCCGCCTTGGCCGACGCCGGCGCGCGCGTCGCCTCCGCCGCCGTCGACTACCTTGTGCCCCGGCACAGAAGGGATGAGTGAGGCCAGGTGCTCACAGACACCGCCCAGCCCGTGTTCGTTCTGATCGCCTACGTGGTCGCGGCGTTGCTGGTGACCGTCGTCGTCGGCGTGCTTGTCCGCTTCGTGGCGCTACGCGTGCTGGGCGACGAGGCGCGTGCGAGGCAGCTGTCGCGCGCCACGGTGTGGGTGCTGCTGCTGGTGTTCGTCCTGACCCTGATCGGACGGCTGACCGGCGACACCGCCGCAGTGCGGCTGCTGTTCGCGCTGCCCAACGTGGTGACGGCGGTGCTGCTGGTGGTTCTGGGCGTCGCCGTGGCACCGGGGCTGCGCAGCCTGGTGCACGGTGGCTTGTCCCGCGTCGGTGGCGGGGGCTTCGCCGACATCGTGGCGCCACTGACGTACTGGCTGGTGATCGGATTGGCCGTCTTGCTCGCCGCCGACCAACTCGGCATCGAGACGGGGTTCGTGCAGCGCCTGGTCCTCATCGTCTTCGGCGGGCTGATGGTGGCGTTGGCGCTGGCCTTGGGCCTGGGCACCCGTGATTTGATCGGCGCGATCGTTGCCGGGCGCCATGTGGCCGCCATCATCGCGGTGGGGGACATCGTCGAGGTGGACGGGCGCGATGGCAGGGTCGTGGCGCTGGGGCACGCCAGCGTTCGCCTGGCCCAGGACGGCACGGAGGCCGAGGTGCCCAACACGCGGTTCCTGAGCGACACGGTCGTCATCCG
>JALZLC010000085.1 GCA_030858885.1 Actinomycetota bacterium | reverse complement strand
ACGCTGCCGACCAGCACTCGCCCCCCGGGCAGCGGCAGGTTGATCTCCACAGAGTCCGGCAGTTCGTCTCCGGCGCCGCCGTTCTTGCCGCCATCGGATTCTCCATCGCCGAGCAACGCGTCGGCCTCGGCGACGATGCCGTCGACGACCGGCCCGACCCGCCGCAACAGCGACCGGCCGAGCTCACCCGGAGGGAGGGCGCCGCGAGCCACCTCGGCGGCGGCGCAGGCGACCGGGTCAGCCCCGGCCAGGCGCGCCTCGACCAGGCCCTGCCCCACCGCCCACTGCTGGAGGGGATCCAACTCGACCGGCAGGGCCTCGGCCGGATCCTCGTCCCGCTCGTAGACGCCGATCCCGAGCCGCTGCCGCAGGAATGCGCGCACCGGATGCTGCACGAAACGCACCAGCTCATCGACCTCGATCAGGTCGCCGCGGTCCTCCGGCAGCGGCCCGTCGAGGAACGGCGGTGCGGCGGCCCGCTCGGCGACCAGGGCTCGCGCGCCGCCCAGCGCGATCCTGTCGAAGCTCCACGCCCCTTCGCCCCCCAACGCTCGGGGCGCGAAGTTGCGGACGTCGAACGGCTGCAGGGGATGCTCGACGACGATTCGCTTGCTGGCGGACAGGGGCAGCCCGTCCTCGCCCAGATCTGCGGTGCGCACGGTCTGGTCGACGACGTCGAGCAGCTCGCCCACCGGCACGGCTGCCGGCCGCTTGGCGTTGGTCCGCTCGTCGCGCCCGCTGTAGGTGATGACGAAGTGGTCGGTGGCGGCCAGCAGCGCGTCGAGCAGGAGCTGGCGGTCTTCGCTGCGAGGATCCCGGTCCCCGACGCAAGGGTCGCGCTCAACCAGGTCGTCGCCGTCCGGCACGGTCTTACGGGGGAAGAGCCCGTCGTCGATTCCGAGCAGGCATACGACGCGGTGCGGCACCGAACGCATCGGTACCAGCGTGCAGATGGTGAGGTGGCCGGTGCGGAAGCTGGCGCGAGTGGGTCGTCCGCGCAGGCGGTCGGCAAGCAGGTCACGCACCTCTGGCAGCGTGAGCTCGGCCGGGTTGGGCGTGCCGCTGACGGTGGACTCGGCCACGACGTCGTCGAGGATGCGCTGCAGCTGAGCCCGCTGCCATGCCTGTGAGGTGTTGGTGAGCGCGTCCGCGGCCGTGGCGATGGCGTCGGCCCAACCCTGGATCGGCCGCACGCCGGTGAAGCCGGCCAGCGCCGCAGCCAGGCGGTCGACAAGCTCGGCGAAGCGCCCGGCCAGGTCGATGTCACCGCTGGCGACGTCATCAAGCGGCAGGACGCCGCCGACTAGGCGTTGCGAGTCGGCGGCAAGCGCCACGCCGAGCAGCACCCGGTCAAGGCCGGACCGCCAGGTGTTGGCTTCCAGCCGCTGCAGCTGAAACGGTGTGCGGTGGGCGGCGTCCAGGCCCCAGCGGATGCCACTGGCTGCCACCCATTCTTCGACTCGGGCGAGGTCGTCGTCGTCGAGGTGGAAGCGCCGGCGGACCGGCTGGCGGCTGGCCAGGTCGAGCACCTGCGAGGCGGTGAGTCGCGCGGTGGCGAGCTCGAGGAGTTCGGAGACGACGCCGAGCACAGGATTGGTCTGGCGCAGCGAGCGGTCCGCGAGCCGCACCCGAACCTCCGGCGACGGGTCACCGGCGGTCGGGTCGCCGGCGGTCGGGTCACCGTCGGCAGGCTTGTGTTGCCCGGCGTCCGCAGTGGCATCTGCGCCGACGTCGGCGGCGGCGTCACCGGCGCCGAAGGTGGCGTGGATCAGCGGCGCGAACGTCTCGATGTCGGGGCACATGACGATGATGTCGCGCGGTTCCAGCGTCGAGTCGTCGGCCAGCAGGTGCAGGATCGCGTCGCGGACGACCTCGACCTGCCGGGCGCGGCCGTGGCAGGCGTGCACCTGCAGGCTGCGGTCACCGTCCTCGAGGGTGGCGCGCCGGTCCGGTTCCTCCGCCAGCGGCGCGCCGGGTGGCCGGCGGTCCGCGCGGACGTCGGCCTGGAGGCGCTGCAGGAGCTTGACTCCAGCGACCTCGACGGGATGGTGGTGGTCAACGGGGTGCCCCAGACCCTGGGTGGTGGGTATCCGCGACCGATTCGGTACCGGATTCACACCACCCCGGTCGCCGGCGGCCAGGACCAGCTGCATCTCGCGGGCGTCGTGTCCCCAGGTCGCCAGCAGCGGGTTGACGGGCAGCTCGGCGGTGGGATCGTCGCGGCGCGACGGCGGCGGGGCCGGACGGGCGTCGCGTGTGGCCGCCGTGACCTTGGTCCACAGCACCGGCGAGGGGTGCAGCAAGAACAGCCTGACCTCGTGATGGGCCGCCAGCGCCTGCAGGACGTCGACGTAGCTGGCGGGGAGGCGGGTGAGCCCGAACAGCGACAGCCGTGCGGGCAGGTCGACGGCGTTGGGATCGTCGCGCAGGCGTGTGCAGGCGTCCGCGAGGCGCTCGGCCGGACTCGCGGTGGCGATGCGCTCGCGCAGGCACCGCCACAGCTGCGCCTGCCAGACGACGTCGGGTGGCAGTGACGCGCCGGCGCCGTTGACGTCATCGCCGGCCGCCCACGCCCGCAGCATTGCCGGGCGATGCACGCCGTAGCGGTCGTACAGGTCGGCCAGCTGCCGGATGGCACTGAACCGGCGCGCCCTGCGGTGGTTGTCACCATCGGCTCCGTTCGCGCCGAGGTGAGCAGCGAGCCCGGCCAGCCAGGGCTGGTCGAGGCAGTCGCTGACGACGTCGAGCAGCGGCCAGACCGACCGCTGGGGCAGCCACGGGTCGGCGTCGGTGTCGATGCCGGCCGCGGCCGCCACGGCACCGCCGACGAGGCGGCCGGGGAACGGGAAATCGATGTTGGCGCAGACCCCGTCGCGCCGGCCGCTGCTCGTGCCCAGGCTCGTCGACAGCCGCTGGACCAGCCACCGCTCCACACCGCGCGTGGGAACGGCGACGACCTCGGCCGCCAGGGGGTCGGCTGGAGGATCGGCGATCACGCGGGCGAGCGCGTCGACTAGCCCGTCCGCCCGCTCGGCTCGATGGATGTGCAGCACGGCTGTGGCGATCGACCTACATCGGGGTGGCGACGGCGACCCGAACATCGGCCTTGGCCGCCTCCAGCTCGGGCAGCTCCAGCTCCACCGCTCCGTCCGGGGTGAGGAACACGAACACCACGCGACAGACCCGCTCGCCGGTCGCCTGCTCGACCGCAACGGCGTAGGCGCCACCCTGCGCGCGGTAGGCCGCGATACGCCGATCGAGGTCACGCGTGGACGAGGCCGTCTTGTAATCGACGACGACGAGACCCTCTCCGGTCCGGTACAGCAGGTCGATGTACCCCTCCAGCGTCCGGTCGCCGACGGTCGTGGCGACGTAGGTTTCCCGCCAGCGCCGGCAGCCGTGCGACTCGACGACGCTGGGAGCGGAAAGGGCTGCGCCCGCCAGCCGGGCGACGGCGGCCTCGCGGCCGATGATTCCCTCGGCGGCGGCTTGCGCGGCCGCCGCCTGCGCAAGCCCTGCGCCCGTTACCAGGTCGACGGTCTGCAGGACCGCGTGCACGGCGCGGCCGACCGCCGTTCCGTAGCGGCCCTTCTGCCATGGCGGCAGCTCGAGGTCACGCGCGTCCTTCTCGCCGCCCGCCACGGTCTCGGCGTCGGGATCCTGTCCGTGCGTCAGCAACGCGACGTCGGACGCGCCGAGGCTGCGCCGGCGGGTGCTGGCGGCGAGCTTGACCGACCGCTCGGCCTCCCAGTGCTCGAACGGTGGGGGCGCCGGGATCCCGTCGGGCACTGGCACCACGGCGGGCCGGCCCGGCGCCGTCGTGGGTGTCGGCAGCCGTTCGAGGTCTTCGCAGGCCCCGGCGATCAGCTCGGCACTGGTGCGCTTGGGTGACTCGGGCACGGACTTTCTGGGCGGCTTGCGGTGCAACGACACGATCAGATGGTCCTTGGCGCGCGTGCAGGCCACATACAGCAGCCGCAGCCGCTCGTGGAAGTCCATCTGCTCGTCGATCGGCTTGAAGGCCTCGAACTCGGGCGTCACCAGCGCGGTACTCACCTTCAGCGCCACAGGCCCCTTCGCGGGAAAGGCGACCTCCACACGGGTCCGGCGGCCAGTCGAAGCCGTCGTCATACCCGACAGGATGGTGATGGGGAACTCCAGGCCCTTCGCCCCGTGGATGGTCAGAATCCGCACAGCGTCGTCATCGGTCTCGGGCAGGATCGTCTCGGCCACCCGAGCGCTCTCCGACGCCTGCATCCGCGCCCAGTCCAGATACTCGCGAAGCGTGCCGCCTTCCGACTCGCTCCAGGCACGGGCCTGATCGAGCACGAAGCGCAGCCTGCGCCAGAGATCCCGAGGACGACCTTCGGCGTACCCGAGCTCGAACAGGCGGCGATCCCGCGCGATGCGACTGAGCAGCTCGGAGGGCGTCAGCCATGGCCGATCGTGGTGCAGCGCCTTGAGGTACCGCATGGCCGCGGCGACGACCGAAGCCTCGTCGAGTCCTTCTGGCGACGGGGCCGCAAAGTTCCACGACCCGCCGTGCACCACCCGGTAGTCATACAGGTCGTCGTCACCGCACCCGAACGCCGGCGAACGCAGTGCCGTGACCAGGGCGAGCTGATCGGTTGGGTCCGCGACCGCGCGCGCGACGGCCATGAGATCACGAACCTCGCGGGTGGAGTACACCAGCGAACTCGTCTCCGCGCGGTAGGGGATGTCGCGGTCGTTCAGCGCCCGTTCAAGGGTTACCAACGATGTCCGCGCCGGCAGGAGGATGGCGATGTCACCCAACCGAGCGTCGCGCCAGCGCTCGCGGCCGTCGCCGCCGCCGCTTCCCGGATTTCCCGCTTCGTTACTCGGGGCCTGGCTGACCTGCCAGCCCGACGCGGCGAGCACCGCGTCGGCGACGTCGTTCGCCTCGCGGTCGCGAAGGTCGTCGGCAAGCGGCTCGTCGGTGTGGGGTTCACGCCCCAGCACACAGACGGCGCAGCCGCCCGGTGGGGCGGTCCGCTGTGGTGCCGCGTCCAGGGCCTGATAGGCCGGCTGCGAGCCCGCGGCGTACTGGATGAGGCGCCCGAAGACCCCATTGACCCAGCGAATGACCGGTGGGGTGGTCCGGAAGTTGGTGGTGAGGGCGACCGGCTCGCCGAACACCCGCCGGGCCTGCAGGTACAGGTCGATGTCGGCGCGGCGGAACCGGTAGATCGACTGCTTCGGGTCACCAACGAAGAACAGCCGGCCGGCCTCGACGGGAATCCGGTCCCAAGGCTTGTCGGCAGCATCGGGGTCGTCGGAGGCGATGAGGACGGCCAGATCAATCTGGATCGGGTCGGTGTCTTGGAACTCGTCGAGCAGCAGGCGTTGGTAGCGGGAGCGCAGTCGCTGCCGCACCGCCACACCGTGCGGGCCGCGCAACAGCTCGCGGGCGAGGACCAGCAGGTCGTGGAACTCCAGGCGCCCGCTGGTCCGACGCTGTGCGGCGGCTTCGGTGGTGAAGCGGGCGACCTCCACGGCGATCCGCTGCAGGCAGGCCAGCGCGACCTCCCTGGCATAGGACGACCGGTGGTCTCCGAGGGCTCGCAGCTCGCTGACGACCGAGTCCTTGTCGTGCCAGTTGCTGCGCTTGCCGCCGGGAGAGCGAAAGGTCGGCTTGGCCTCTCCCAGCAGGCGCAGCACCTCGAACTCGTCGGGGGCCGCGCGCAACCGTCGCAGGTACGGCGCGATTTGCTCGGTGAGGGTGACACACAGCAGATCGTCGGGGTCAAGGCACTCGCCGCGCCGTGCGAGCAGCGCGTCAAGACGGGCGCCGAACTCGGCGACCTCCACCCGAGGCGGCTCGACCGGTGACCAGGGCACGCGCTGCGGCGCGCCGACCAGGTCCCAGTTTCGGTCGAAGGCCGCCGCCAGCTGCCGCAGGTCGTCGAGGCGGATGTCTGCCGCGAAGGCCAGCAGCAGGGTTCGCTGCAAGGTCGGATCATCGAGCAGCGCGTCGCGGAACCGCGTCCAACGGTCGTCGAACTCGATCTGCGAGGCGACCTCGTCGAGCACGTCAGGGTTCGGCGGCAACGCCGCCTCCAGGGGGTTCTCCGACAGGATGCGCTGGGCGAAGGCGTGCAGCGTGGAGACGGCCGCGGCGTCGAGCTGGTCGAGCGCGGTGTCGAACCGGGCTTGGGTGTCGCCGTCGAGGCGTGGATCGCCGGCCTTGTCCTCGAAGGCTCGGCGCAGCCGGTCGCGCAGCTCCGCTGCCGCCTTCTCGGTGAAGGTGATGGTGGCGATGGCACGCATCTGGCTTCCGGCATCCACCAACGCCACGACCCGGTCAACCAGCGACTTGGTCTTGCCCGAACCGGCGCCCGCCTCGACGAACAGCGTCTCGTCGAGCGCGCCGGTGATCCGGTCGCGGGCCGCCTGGTCGGGCAGGCGCGCGGTCACTGGTGCACCGGGTCGGCGCCAAGGTCCGGCGCGACCGAGTCCGGCGCGACTGAGTCCGGCCCGGCTGAATCAGGCCCGACTGAGTCAGGCGCGATGTACTCGACGTAGTCCCGCAGCGCCTCGGCGGCGCGGATGCGTTCCCAGTCGCGATAGCGGTCGGCGGTGCCCAGATCGTCGGGATCGCAGAAGCGACATTCGGTGAACAGCTTCCAGCCGGGCTCCGGCGGCTTCATCGGGAAGGTGCCGGCCGCGATGCCGTCAACGACGATGCGCAGCGCGCGGCGCAGTTCATCTTCGATGTCGCTGGTCAAGGCGTATCCGATGCGCGCGAAGTCGCCACGGGTCGAGATGAACCAGTACTCGGAGCGAACACCGGGAGTGGCCGGCAGGGCGGCGAGCATGGCCAGACCGTAGATCGCCAGCTGCAGCTTGGTGCCCTCACCGAAGGGTTGCTTGTTGATCTTGGTGAAGGCGGAGGTGCCACCGGTCTTGTAGTCGGTGACCACGACGGTGCCGTCCTCGGCCTGGTCCAGCCGGTCGATGCGGCCGCGCACCCGCACGCTGCGTCCGTCGCCGAGGTCGATGGCAAGCGGTTCGGCGCCGTCCATGCCGAACGCGCGCTCGGCGGCCAGGGGCGTTAGCCGCAGCTCGTGGCGACGGTGATCGTCGGCGTCGGCGAAGCGGTCGAGGTCGGCCAGGATCCGCTTGCGATCACGCTGCCACAGCAGCGCATGCCCGGTGACGCCGCGTTGCTCGGCGTCTTGTAAGGCCTGGTGCCCGAGCTGGCGCAGCCGCAGCCGGGCGGTCGCCGACCAGGGCTCGTCGGGCTTCGGCACTGCTGCCTGCAGCTCGGCCGACAGCCACCGGTAGAGCACGTCGTGGATCAGCGAGCCCTTCTCCATGGCATCGATCTCGAGCAGTTCCTCGGGGTTGTCGACCGGCTCGACGCGGAGCACGTACTGCATGAAGTAGGCGTGAGGGCACGACAGCCAGGCTTCCAACCGCGAAGCCGACATGACCTTGTCCGCGCCGGCCGGCGAGGCGATCTGTCCCGCGACCGCACGCAGGTTGCCGTCGAAGCGCGAGAAGCCGTCCCGGCCCCTGGTCAGCGCAAGCGCGGCGCCGCGACGCAGCGCCGCGTCCGCACCGACCAGCGGATGATCCAGCAACTTCGTGCGTCCGCGCACCCCGTCCAGGGCCCGCAACCCGTATTCCTGGCGGGTCGCGGGGAATACGACCGTGCGCATGCGTTGGGCGAAGGAACCGATCTCTTCCAGCCAGTCCGCGCGGTGGGGCAGCGCTCGCTGCCCACGACCGCCGCCACCGTAACCACCACCACCGTCGCCAAGGTCGTCGGCGGCGTCGAGCAGCCAACGTGACGGCGCGTGGGTGATGCTGCGCCGCAGGTCGCCGCGAGGGTAGGTCAGCACCCGCTGACCGCCCGAGGCCGCCAGCGCCGCCAGCAGGTGCCGGTGCTCCATGGCCACCCGCTCCGTGCGCGGCCGTAGCTCGTCGCCGACGGCCTGCCGTTCGACGTCGGGCAGCAGCGAGTCCTCGCGCGGGCGGGTCGGGTAGACCCCCTCGGCCAAGCCGAGCACGACGACCAGGTCGAGGTCGACGCCCAGCGCCGCCGATGGCAGGCCGACCAGGACCCCCCGACCGAACTCGCCGACCCGGCCGAGGTCGCCGCCGAGCTCCAGCTCCAACGTGCGGCGGAACACCTCCAGGTCGGTCGCGGGTTCCACCTGGTCGAGCCCCGCCAGCCGGTCCAGGGCCTCCTCGACGCGGTCGGCGGCGGCCCGCTCGGCGTCGGGCCAACGCTCCCGCGCACGATCGCCACCGAGGTAGCGCCGCAGCGTCTGTCGGCACCAGGCAGCCAGCCCGCTCCAGGTGGTGCGCCCTTCGGCTTCGGCGAGCCGGTCGAACAGCTCCCCGATGAAGGCGCGCAGCGCATCCGCCTGCTCGGCGCTGCGGCGGTGACGGGCGATCAGCCAGTCGCGGGGCTCGTCAACGGAGGCTTCGATGTCCGCCCGCGATCGCAGCTCCTCGGCATAACGGGAGAGCTTGGGTTGCCAGGCGTCGCGGCCGCGCACGATGCCAGCCTCCCGAGTGACACGTTCCCACGGTCCCGTGGTCACCCGCCGGCCGTCGGAACCGAGGACGGGCGCACCGGCCAGCAGTCCCATGACCGCGGGACGGGCATAGCGCGCGTCTGGCAGTGCCAGCAGGTCCAGCAGCCAGCGGCCGAGCATCCGATCGGCCAGCGGCCGCATGCCGCGCCCGTTCCAAGCGATGCCCGCCGCGTCGAGCTGCTCGGCCACGATCCGTGCGTAGGGTGCGTGAGCGGGATACAGGATCGCCGCGCGCTCCAGCGCGACGCCGTCCCGCGCGGCGGCGAGCACCCGCTGCACCGCGGAGCGGGCCTCCTCCTCGGCGTCGGAGACGGAGACGATCGCCGTGACTGGGGGGCCAGTGACCTTACTGGGCGACGCAGGAATGACGCCGAGCCGGTTCAGCGACCGGTCCACGTCGGCGTCGGCCGGTACGGCGCCGGTCCGTGCGGCGATGACTTCCACGGTCGCTCGCGCGGCGAGGCGGCGCAGCAGCGCGGCGGCGGGCCAGGACAGGTCCTGGGGCAGGTAGACCATCACCGTGCCGAGGTCGTCGATCACCGAGGAGCCATCCGCGATCGCGTGGCCGGCGGCGGCCATGAGGTCGGCTTCCTCGTACCACGTCGCCTCCAGCTGGGCACGAACGGCACGGCGAACGCGTACCACGTCCGCCGCCCGCAATCCGGTTGCCGCCAGCGTGTCGAGGCTGCCCGGTCGCAGCTCCGAGAGCTCGCGATAGGACTCGACGAGCGCCTCCTCGGTGGACGGATGCTGACGCACGGGCGCGAAGATGCCCGGATCGTCGGCCAGCACCCGGCGCACCGCGGCGGCGATCACCGCGGTCGACACCGGCAGCCGCCCCCCCGCGGCCAAGCGCGGCGCTCCCAGCAGCTCGGCCAGGCGATAGACGGTAAGCAGGTTCAACCCCGCGATGCCGACGCCACCGCTGGTGATCGGTCCCAGCTCCCCACGGGCCAACATCCGCCGAGTCGCGACACCGACGTAGTTGCTGGGCACCACCACCGTCACCGGCTGCAACGGATCGTCGGCCTTGGCGGCGACGATGCGTTCGCGCAGCAGACGCAGCGCCGGCAGGCCGTACGGCGTGGTGTGCAGCGTGAGGTCCCCCATGGCCGCGATCTTATGAGGGACCTGTGACACCTCGGCGTGCCGGCGTCGTTCGCCTAGGCTACGACCGGTGGGACTGACCGTCGGCGCCGCGATCCTGCTCGGCCTCGTCGAAGGCCTCACTGAGTGGCTGCCGATCAGTTCGACGGGTCACCTCACCGTCACCCAGGCTCTGCTGGGCATCGAAGGCGACGCCGCGGACAGCTACGCGATCGCGATCCAGGCGGGAGCCATCCTTGCGGTGCTGGGGCTCTACCGGGAGCGCTTCGCGGCGATGCTGCGGGGCCTACGGGGTGACGACGAGGCCGGAAGGCGCACACTCGTCGCGGTGCTGGTCGCGTCTCTGCCCGCGGCGGTGGTCGGGCTCGCGTTCGAAGACG
>JALZLC010000080.1 GCA_030858885.1 Actinomycetota bacterium | reverse complement strand
GACTCTCCGCCCGTGGAGCTGGCCGGCTCCGGTGGCGAAGGCCAGGGGTAGCCAGAGGACAAGGCCTCGGGGGAAGCTCCTCCTAACCGGCCGGCGGCGCGAAGAGGCGCCGGCAGCGGCAGACGGGGAGCACACCGATGGTGGGCCCGGCGCGACAAGAGCGCCGGGCCCTTTGCTGTCCCCATGCCACCCCGGTCTTGGTCGATTGCGTAGCGCACGCTGCTTTCTCGGTCGATTGCGTAGCGCACGCTGCTTACTCGGTATCTAGAAGGAGCCGAGTAGGGCTTCGGTGGCCGGCTCTGTCGAGGCCGTGCCCCCGAGTCGGCCGTGCGGCTGTCGGCGGCCATGCGCTTCCCTGAGCAGCGCAAGCCGTTCACTGAGGATCTGCACGCCGCCAGCGAGCTGGCGGGGATGGTGCACCAGTGAGCGGCCGGGTCAGCCGAGCCGGGCCGAACCCCTGAGCGGATCGTGGTCGGAGAAGTCACTGTGCGTCGCGTTTCCGCGGACCTTCGAGAAGTGGCGGCCCGACAGGAAGATGTAGTCGATCTTGCCGTTGCCGTGCGTTGCCTCGCCGCAGCCGCGGCAGGCGTCACGGCTGTCAGCCTCCTTGAAGCGGCCACGCCCCCACGGGTAGGCCATGCTGTAGATGCGATCCAGCGGCCCGTAGTAGGGGGTGGCGTTGAAGTCGCCCATCAGCACGACCGGAGTGCCGTTGCGCACCCAGGGGTTGGCCGTCGCGGCCACCTTGCGGATCTGGCGGGCCCTGGGCCCTGCGCCGTCTCGGGCGATGTGCGTCGTGCACACCCTGCTGCGGCGGCCGCGGATGGTCGTGGTGGCGCACAGCAGCTTGCGGCGCTCGGTCTGGCCGGTGTTGGGCAGCTTGACGACCTTGCGCCCCGTGATCCGGTTGCGGGTCAGCACGCCGATGCCGTAGTGGTCGCCGGGGCAGTCGTTGGCGCTGCCCTTGGTCTGGACCCATGTCCCGCGCAGAGCCCAGCGCTGGTCGCCGCGCGCGACCCGACGCTTGATGGCCCGGAACTGGTTGCGGCAGACCTCGTTGAGGCTGGCAGCGACGGGGCGGTGGTCCTTCAGGGACCGCACGACGGCCGGTACGATCTTCTTGGTTCTCCCGTGGTGGTCGGTGTTGCCGGCCATGTTGAACTGGAGAAGCGGGACCGGTTGGCTGCGACCGCCGGCGTCGCGGCGCCGGCCAGCAGCGCGACCATGAGCAGCGCCACGACCGGCAACACGCGGACATTGCGGCGACTGCGGCATGCTGACAGGGTGCCCCCTGGCCGGTGGAGCGCTGAATGTAACGCAGCGTGACACCCCGTCACGAGCCCTGCTGGCCGTACCCTGGCCGCGATGCGCCTCGTGGTTGCCCGCTGCGTCGTCGACTATGACGGTCGCTTGACCGCTCACCTGGCCAGCGCGGTTCGTCTGCTGCTGGTCAAGGCCGACGGCTGCGTGGCGGTGCACGCCGACGGCGGTGCGTACAAGCCGCTGAACTGGATGAACGCGCCCAACACGCTGCTGGAGTCCGAGGAGCGTTGGACGGTCACCAACCCACGTGGCGAAACGCTGACCATCACGCTTGAAGAAGTGCTGCTCGACGTGAGCCAGGACTGCGGCGAGGACCCCGGCCTGGTCAAGGACGGGGTGGAGGCCCACCTTCAAGAGCTGCTCGCCGCGGCTCCCGCGGCGTTGGGCGAGCAGCTGCGCCTGGTGCGCCGCGAGTACCCGACCGACATCGGCCCCGTTGACCTGCTGTGCCGGGACGCGCAGGGCGGGGTCGTCGCCGTGGAGATCAAGCGCCGTGGCGAGATCGACGGCGTCGAGCAGCTGACACGCTACCTTGATCGGCTCAACCGCGACCCGCTGCTGCGTCCCGTGCGCGGGCTGTTCGCAGCCCAGCAGATCAAGCCGCAGGCCAAGGTTCTGGCCAAGGCCCGCGACATCCAGTGCGTCGAGGTGGACTACGACGAGCTGCGCGGTAGGGCCTCCGACGAGCTGCGGCTGTTCTGACCAAGGCCTACAGCTGCGGAGCGGCGCGCAACGCCTCCACCATGGCTTGGTCGCCGTGCACCTCGACGCTGCCGACCGGGCACCGGCCCCACAAGAACAACAGCAGCTGCTCGGCCGAGCCGCGCACGGCAGAGTCGCCCTTGGCGTGGCCGTCGCTGACAACCGGCGGCCACGACGACAGCTCCACGAGCCACTCACCCTCGCCGTCGGTGCGGTGCAGGTGGACGGTGCCGGGCGCACCCTGGTAGGCGCCGTCGGGATCAGGCAGGAAGACCCGCAGCCACTCGTCGACCCCGTCCGCCGCCAACTCGGGATCGACGGGACCGATGTCGCCGACCGC
>JALZLC010000055.1 GCA_030858885.1 Actinomycetota bacterium | reverse complement strand
AAGTCGGTCTTGCGGAACTCCGGCCAGTAGGGGTCACAGAAGTAGAACTCCGAGTGCGCCGACTGCCACAGCAAGAAGCCCGAGAGCCGAATCTCGCCGGACGTGCGGATGATGAGGTCGGGGTCCGGCGTGCCGGTGGTGTACAGGTGCTCGGCGATCGCCTCGGGGGTGAGGTCGTCGATGACGTCTTCCAGCGAGTGTCCCTGGGTGCGGCGTTCGGCGAGCAGCGCCCGCAACGCGTCGGTGATCTCCTGGCGGCCGCCGTAGCCGACGGCGACTTGCACGTGGCAGCCCTGGTGGTGGGCGGTGGCTTCCTGCGCGTCCTTCAGGGTCCGGCGTAGCTCGTCAGGCAGCGCGTCCAGCGCTCCCACCGCGGTCACCCGCAGACCCCGCTCGCGGTTGCGGGGCTCGCTGGCCAGGCGGGCCACGGTGTCGGTGACGATGGCGAGCAGGTCGCTGACCTCAGCGGCTTCGCGTTGAAGGTTGTCGGTGGACAGCAGCCACAGGCTCACGTAGGGAATCGACAGCTCGTGGCACCAGTCGAGCAGCTCGTCGATCTTGGAGGCGCCGATGCGATGACCCTCGGCCAAGGTGGACAGCCCCCGGGCGCGGGCATAGCGACGGTTGCCGTCCAGCACGACGCCGATGTGGCGTGGCAGCGCCTCGCTGCGCAGGGCGTGCTGTAACCGGCGCTCGTAGAGCCGGTAGACGACGTCAGTCAGCACGCGCAGCAGTGTACGGAATGTCCTGGTCGGCGGGCACCGCCCGAGCAGGCAGGGTCTCGCGCATCCGCAGCGCGACAACACCACTGATCGCCAACAGCAGTGCGCTGGCTCCGAAACCCCAGCCGTAGCCCAGCGCACCGGCCAGCCAGTTGGAGACCAGGGGTCCCAGGACGCTGCCGAGGTCGCCTGCGGTGTTGAGCACGCCCACCCCGATCCCGGTTCGCTCGGGCGGCACGACGTCGCCGACGACGGCAGGCGGGGTGACCGAGGTCAGCCCGGTGCCAACCCCGTACAGCGCCAGGACGAGCAGAAACAGCGGCACGGTCGTCGCCAGCCCGACCGTGGCTGCGATCGCCGCGAATACCAGGTAGGCCGGACCGCCCACGGCGCGACGGCCGAGGGTGTCCGCGGCGCGTCCGGTGGGCCACAGCACCAGCAAGTGGGTGACCGCAGCCAACGTCAGCGCCAGACCGACGATCGACTTGCTGGCGCCCACCACCTCGACGCCGAACACCGGGACCAGACTGAAGCGCGGCCCGGTGGCCCAGCGCGAGGCGGCCATCATCAGCAAGGCGGCGGCGAACGCCCGGTCGGAGCACAGCTCGCGGGCGACCCGCCAGGTGGCAACCAGGCCCTGCGGCTTGACGGCCGGTGGCGCGCCTTCCTCGTCGGTGGTGGCGGCGGGGCCGGCTGGCGCCTCACCCCGTGGCAGGTAGCGCAGCGCCACCAGCCCGGCCGTGGCGCAGAACACCGCGTAGATCGCGAACGGCCAGCGCAATCCCAGCGGCTCAGCCAGCACGCCACCGACGCTCGGCCCGAAGGCGATGCCGAACAGGAACGCCCCCTGCAGGGTCCCGACGGCGCGCCCGCGCTGGTCGGGCGGCACGCTGCGCACGACGAGGGTGAGCAGCGCGGTGAAGAACAGCGCGCTGCCGAACCCGCCGGCGCCTCGGAAGGCGACCAGGGCCGCGTAGGAGGGTGCACCCGCGGTGGCAAGGCTCGACGCGGCGACGATCAGCGCCCCGATGCCAACCGCCCGTCGGGTACCGATGCGGTCCGCCAACGTCCCCGCGTAGATGTTGGACACCAGCCGCGCACCCGCGAAGACCGAGACCACGACGCCGACACCGAACAGCCCCACGCCGAAGTCCCGGGCGAACAGCGGCAGGACGGGAACGACCAGTCCGAAGCCCAGCGCCACCACCACGGCGATGACCAGCGCCACGACGAAGGCGGGATCGCGCAGCAGGGTCGGGCGGGATGGCATGCGGAGCACCAGCCTAACGGCGCACCGCACGAGACAGGGGGCGCCAGATGGCGCCCCCTGGGTCGAAGTGCGGAACTCGGAGCCTTACAGCACCAGCATCGCCGAGGCGGCTGGGGTGGCGGTGGTCAGCGCCCCCTTGAACTCCGCGGTGTTGGTGATCACCGTCCCGGTCGCCACGCCGCTACCGACCCTCACGGTCAGGGTCACCGAGTCCTTGGCCAGCAGCGGCACCGTGCCGATGTTCCAGGTCACGGTCCTGGTCTTGCTGTTGTAGCTGTCCGGGCCGCTGGCCGACACGAACGTGACGCCGGCCTCAGCTTGTCGGTGATCTTGACCTGCTCGGACGCGTTGGGACCGAGGTTGGCGTAGTCCAGCGTGTAGGTCACCCGCTCGCCCTGGTCGACCGTGGCGGGACCCGTCTTGGTGAACGCCACGAACGGGTCCTTGGGGGTTCCGGAGCCACCGCCGCCCTCCCCGCCACCGCGGGAGAAGACCTCGAACTCGGCGGCACGGACGGATCGGTCCTGCGGAGCCAAAACAGCCTCGTCAGGCACGCCATCAGTCCGGCAGTCGGAGTTGACCGCCGGGTCTGCGTCCTGGTCGCCGTGGTAGGCGGAGTTGCCGGTGCACTGGTTGTTGAGCACGACCATCCGCACGTGCGTCGCGGTCGGAGCCCCCGGCACGTCGAAGTAGCGCATGATCAGCTGGGGCGACAGCGGGCGCGGCCCGCCGCCGGGGAAGGCGTTCGCCTGGCTGGTGAACACCCGGGAGTAGCCGAC
>JALZLC010000031.1 GCA_030858885.1 Actinomycetota bacterium | reverse complement strand
AGGATGATCCCGACGACGGGGAGGTCGATCCCGAAGATCTCCTCGGTCGCGACCGCGAAGGTGAGGATCGCGCCGAGCACGATCAGGACGATGCTCGTGCCGATACCCATGGAATGGCCTCCTGAGCACCTCTGGCCGCCGGCACACTACCGACAGCAGGCTGCTGGTGACTATAGGGTTTCCGGGGGTCAACCTGCGGAAACGCCCGACCGCTTGACCAGTTGGGCGGCGTGAGCGGAACGGTAGCGTGGCTGGTCACGACTCGACGACTCCCCGGATTCATGGCCACCTCTGTCACCACGCCTTCATCCACTGCCGACCGGCTGCAACGCGCCGGCCGGCGGCAGCCGCTCGTGCCCATCTGGCTCGGAGTGGCGCTGTACTCGACGGGACCGGTGTTCATCCAGGCCTCGTCGCTGTCGGGCCCGGTGTTCAGCTTCTGGCGCCTGTGGCTCGGGGTGCCGGTGCTCGGCGCAGCCACGTTGGTGCTCCTCCGCAAGGGCGGCCGGCTGCCGGACCGCCGAGCGTTGCGCTGGCCGCTGTACTCGGGCCTCGCCTTCGGCATTCATCAGCTGATGTTCATGACGGCGCTCAAGGCCACGTCGGTCACTGACGTGTCGTTGATGAACACCTTGGCGCCGATCATCGTCGCGATCGTGGCCGTGCCGCTGTTCGGTGAACGGCCGAGCCGCAGCTTCCGCCTGTGGACGCTGCTGGCGATCGCCGGCGCCGCCGTGGTGGTGCTCGGGGCGTCCAGCGGTCCCGAAGGACAACCGCTGGGGATGGTGCTGGCGCTGGGCAACGTGTTCGCCTTCGCCGCCTTCTTCCTGGTGAGCAAGCTCAGCCGCGCCGACATCGACGTGCTGCCGTTCCTGCTCGGCACGATGTTCGTAGCGGCGCTGGCGGTCAGCGCCTACGTGTGGATCACGCACCAGCCGCTGGGAGCGATCGGCGGCCGCGATCTGCTGTACACGCTGGCCGTCGCGGCCGGACCGGGCGCCATCGGGCACTTCGCCACCACCTGGCCGCTGCGCTGGGTCGCCGCCAACGTTCCGCCGGTGATCCGGCTCGCCCAGCCGGTGCTGTCCGGGCTCCTGGCGTTCCTGATCCTCGGCGAGGCCATCACCTCGGCGCATCTGCTCGGCGGATCGCTGACGCTGGCGGGTGTCTGCGGTGCGCTGCTGAGCCCGGTCGCTCGAGACGAGACCGAGGACGATCCGTGAGCGGTGTCGCGACGTCGCGTCTACATTGACAACCTCGCGGGACCCAGGGTCGGTGGGCACCCGATCGATCGCAGCGAGGACACGAAGGAGCCGCCCATGTGCCGCAGCATCAAGACCCTGCGCGAGCCCTACACCCCAGAAGCCTCCGAGTCCGAGATGCGCGCGGCCGCCTTGCAGTACGTGCGCAAGGTGTCCGGCTACCGCGAGCCCTCCCGCGCGAACGCGCAAGCCTTCGACCGGGCGGTCGAGGAGATCACCGCCGCCACCGAGCAGCTGCTCGGCGAGCTGGTCGTCGGCGGTCGACGCCCAGCCTGACCCGGCCCTCGCGGGCGCGGCGCGGCCCGTATGCTGACGTTGCCGTGGCGCCGGGTCGCGGCACCCTCCGCAGGCGACCAGGAGGCCCAGCATTTCCAGGCCGGCGGGCTCGGAGCGGACCGCCACCGTCGCGCTGGCGGTGGCGATCCTCGGGCTGCTCGCCGTCGCGGGACTGGCTAGCCGGGCGTTGCCGAGGGGTCGGTCGACCAGCCTGAGCGGTTCCGGCGTCGACCTGTCCCAAGGCGTCGAGTGGGCAGTGGGCGTGCTGTTCGCCGTGGCGGTCGTGGTGCTGGTGTGGGTGATGTGGCCCAACGGCGACGAGCGGCCGCAGCTCCCGCGACGCCGGCCGGCCTGGCAGGGCTACCTGCTGCTCGCCGCTGTCATCGTTGCACTGACGCTGCTGCCACCGACCGGCTTGCTCGATCCAGCGCCGGAAGGTGGGGCGGGCGACACTGCCGAGGAGTCGTCGAACCGCGGGCCGGCCTCGGCAGCCTCGCGGTGGGGGCCGCTGCTGCTGGCGGTGGCGCTGGGCTTCGCGCTGCTGGCGCTGGCCGCCCAACCACAGCGCACGACCACCGTGCCAGATCCCTCCGACCCCGTTGACGACGCCGAGCGCGCACCGCGGGGCGCAGCCGAGCCCCGGCCATCGCCCGCCGCGCCTTTGGGGGATGACCCCCGCAGCAGGGTGCTGCGCGCCTATGCGCGGATGGAGGGCGAGCTTGACGCCGTGGGATGGCCGCGTCGGCCCACCGAAGCGCCGGGCGAGTACCGCATGCGCGTCGGTCGCGCCGTGCCCTCCACCGCTTCGGCCATTGGGCGGCTGACGGCCGACTACGAGGTCGCGCGGTTCGCCGATCACCCGGTCGACGAGCCCCGTGCGGCCTCCGCCGAAGCCGCCCTGGACCAGCTTCTGGCAACGGTGCGGCAGGTGACGTCATGAGCCGGGTCGTGGTCGCCGCTGTGCTCAGCGCCGCCGTCGCGGCGGCCGCATTGCTGCTGCTGCAGGGCTCGGCGGCGCTGGTGGCGTTCGAAGTGTTGCTGTTGGCCGTGGTGGTGCTGGGCCTGCGGCTAACCGCGCCACGACTTGGCGAGACCGACCCGCCCATCCCGGTCCTCTGGCGTCGCGGGCGGCCCGACGCTGCGCCCGCCGCGGTCCCGGCGACATTGCGGCGGTTGCAACGCGTGGTCAGCTTCTCGCTGTCGACCGCGTTCGACGCCGAATACCGGCTGCGCCCACGGCTGCGCGCCGTCGCCGACGAACGCCTCAAGGGTGCCGCCGGCACCACCCTTGCCCAACCCGCGGCGGCCCGCTCGGCGGTTGGCGAGGTTGCCTGGGAGGTGCTGCGCCGCGACCGGGTGATGCCGACCGAAGACAAGGCGCCGGGCATGGATCCAGCGGTGCTGCGGGACACCCTCGCGGCGTTGGAGCGACTGGATGCCGGACGATCGGCCGGCTTGGGATGAGCGCGCACGACAGCCGGCGCGAGCTGACCCCGGCGGCCGCCACCGACCTCGGGCACCGCATCCTCGACGAGGTCGAGCGGGCGGTGGTCGGCAAGCGCTCGGCGCTGGAGCTGGTGCTGGCGGCGTTGCTGGCCGACGGCCACGTGCTCGTCGAGGACAAGCCCGGCCTGGCCAAGACCCTGATCGGCCGTGCCTTCGCGCAGGTCACCAGCATGCGGTTCTCGCGCATCCAGTTCACGCCCGACCTCACCCCCATGGACGTCACCGGTTCGTCGGTGTACGACCAGCGCAGCGCCCGGCTGGAGTTCCACCCCGGGCCGGTCTTCACCAACGTCCTGCTTGCCGACGAGGTCAACCGCGCCCCGGCCAAGACCCAGGCCGCGCTGCTGGAGGCCATGCAGGAACGGCAGGTGACCAGCGACGGGGTGACGCGGCCGCTCGAAGGCCCGTTCTTCGTGCTGGCGACGCAGAATCCCATCGAGTTCGAAGGCACCTATCCCCTTCCCGAGGCGCAGCTCGACCGCTTTCTGGTGCGTATGAGCGTGGGGTATCCCGGCCGCAACGACGAGTGGGAGGTGCTGTCGCGCCGGCTGGACCGAGGCGTCGACGAGGTCAGTCTGAACGTCATCGCCGACCGCGCAGCGGTGCTGGCGATGCAGCGGGCCGTCGAGGCGGTGCACGTCGAGCCCGACGTCGGCTACTACATCGTCGACCTGGTGGCGGCGACTCGGGCCAGGCCCTCGGTGCTGGTCGGCGCCAGTCCCCGCGGGTCGCTGGCACTGGTGAAGCTGTCGCGGGCGCGGGCGCTGCTGGACGGCCGCGACTTTGTGACACCCGACGACGTCAAGGCGGTCGCCGTGCCGGCGCTGGCCCACCGCCTGGTCCTGCATCCCGAGCTGTGGGTCAGCGGCGTCAGCGCCGAGGACATCGTCGGCCAGTGCCTCGACCTGGTACCCACGCCACAGTCGGTCCCCAGCAGGTAGGTCGGCGTGATGACGGCAAGGAGCACGGCGGCAGGTCGCCAGCCATGACGCGCCGCCCTACCTACCGGCTCGGGGCCTACGTGGCCCTCGCCGTCGTGGCGGTGGTTGGTGGGCTGGCGCTCGCGCGTCCCGAGCTGGTGGCCCTAGCGGCGCCGTCCGCGCTCCTGGTGGGGCTTGGCCTGGTGGCCGGTCGACGGCTGGACGTCGCCGTCAGCGTGACCGTCGATCGGCAGCGCGGCGTCGAGGGGCAGGACGTCGAGCTGCTGGCGACCTTGACCGCGGTCGGGCACGACGCTCGCATGGAGGTGGCAGTCGTGTTGCCCGACGGACTGGCGGCGATCGACGATGCGACGATCGTGGGACTGAAGGCCGGCGAGTCCCGCTCGCTGCGGATCCCGGTGCGCTGTGAGCGGTGGGGGGCGTACCGCCTCGGCGGGGTGCGGTTGCGGGTGGTCGACCCGTACGGAATGTTCAACGCGACGGCCGCGACCCGACCCACGACGACCCTCAAGGTCTATCCGCAGGCCCCGGTGCTGCGGCGCCTGCTGGCACCGCTGGAAACCCAGCTGCAGCTGGGCACCGTCCGCTCGCGGCATCGGGCGACGGGGGTGGAACTGGCCGAGCTGCGCCCCTACGCCCCTGGCGACGACGCCAGGGCCATCAGCTGGCGGGCGACGGCCCGGCGTCAGGAGCTGTGGGTCGCCGAGCGGCATCCGGAGCGCAGCGGCGATGTGGTGCTGGTCCTCGACACCCTCGCCGAGGCGCGTGCAGGCGCGGCCGGAACGCTGGACCTGGCGGTGCGCGCCGCCACGGTCCTGCTGTCCGGGCACCTGGCGCGACGTGACCGCGTCGGCGTCGTCGGTCTGGGCGGCACGGTCACTTGGCTGCGCCCGGGCATGGGCGCGGTACAGCGCTACCGCCTTGTCGACGCGCTGCTGACCAGCCGGATCCTGCCCACGGCGGTGTGGGCCGGTGCGGCCGGGATTCCGGTGCGGGCGCTGCCTCCGCAGGCGCTGGTGATCGGGCTCAGCCCGCTGTTGGACGAGCGGGTCGTTCGGGCCTTCGCCGACCTCGCCGGCCGCTCCGTGGACATGGCGCTGGTCGAGCTCGACCCCGACGCGTTCCTGCCCCCCGTCGAGGGCGAGTCCGACCGGCTGGCCCGCCGCTTGTGGGCGTTGGAACGAGACAACGTCCGGCGGCGCTTCCTGCGCCGCGGCGTCGCGGTGGCCGCCTGGCAGGCGCACGAATCGTTCGAGACCCCCTTGGCGAGGCTGGAGGCGTTCCGACGAACGACTCGACGCGCATCCGCCTGACCGCGGCCGCGGCGCTGCTGGTCGCCGGTGGGCTCGTGGCCCACCCGCTGCCGGGCGCCGGCCGGTTGAGCGGTCTGTTAGCGGTCCTCGGCGGCTTCGGCCTGATCTCGGCGGCGCTCGGGATCGTGGTCGGCTGGCCGCAGGCGATCACCGTGGCGCTGGTGCTCTTCGCAGGACAGTACGGGATCTCGCTACTGGGCCGCGACGGCATCGACCCCGCAGCGCCGCTGGTGGCGGTTGCCCTGCTGCTATTCGCCGAGTTGGCGTTCACCAGCCTCGCCGTTGCCGCCGAGGCCCCGTTGTCGCCGGCCGGGCGGCGGTTCGAGGCGAGACGTGTGACGGTCGTCGTGGTCGGAGGCGGTTTGGTGGCGGCGCTCCTGCTTGCCGTCGTGCGTGCCCCGTTCGCCGGTGGGCCGTGGCTGTCCGCGTCAGGCGTCGGCGCGGCCGCCGCCCTCACCGCGCTGCTGGCGGTGCTCGTGCGACGCGCCACCTGAGTCGAGTGCCCTTAAGCGCTTCTACATCCGCGTCTCACGCCGCTCTCAGCTCCGAGGGGCACAACGGGGGGATGTCGCCGGTCGGCAACACCGTGGAAGGCAACAAGGAGGACCAGTGCCGCCGGCTGTGAGCCGCGGCTGACCGCGCTGGGGTGGTCCTGCCTCCGGGCGGGACCACGCAGCGCGTCCTCTGGCGTCAGGTGCCGGGTTGGTAGCCTGCGGCGACTCCGACATGCGAGGAGAGGGTCATGGACCGGCTGCGTTGGATCACCGTGTTGAGCCTGGGGGCGCTGCTGATCGCCGCCTGTGGCGGGAACGGCGGGGGCTCCCCGGACGCCGAGGGCAGCGACGCCGCCGCCACCGGTGGGGCGACCGATCCCGCCAGCCAAGCCGCCGGCGACTGCACCCT
>JALZLC010000007.1 GCA_030858885.1 Actinomycetota bacterium | reverse complement strand
CGGCGTTGGCCCGCAGCAGCCTGGCCAGGCCGCAGATGCGCTCGGCGGTGATGGGGTTGCGCTTGTGCGGCATCGCCGAGGAGCCCTTCTGACCCTTTCCGAACGGCTCTTCGGCCTCGCGGACCTCGCTGCGCTGCAGGTGGCGGACCTCAAGGCCGATCTGTTCGACCGACGCGCCGAGGGTGGCCAGCGCGGTCAGCAGCTGCGCGTGACGGTCGCGCGCCACGACCTGGGTCGCGACGGGCTCGATGCCCAAGCCGAGGCGCCGGCAGACATAGGCCTCGACGGCCGGGTCGACGTTGCTGTAGGTGCCGACGGCACCGGAGATCGACCCGACGGCGACGGCCTCGCGAGCCGCCCGCAGCCGGGTGCACCCGCGATCCACCGCGAACGCGAACTGCGCCAGCTTGTGTCCGAAGGTGGTCGGTTCGGCGTGTACCCCATGGGTGCGCCCGACGCACACGGTGTCCCAGTGCTCCAGCCCCCGGGACCTGAGGACGGCGACCAACCCGTCGGCCTTGCCAAGGACGAGATCGGTGGCGAGGGCGAGGTTCACCCCCAGCGCGGTGTCCAGCAGGTCCGACGAGGTCATCCCGTAGTGCACCCAGCGGCCGGGATTGCTGCTGTCGGGGTCCGGGATCGTCTCGACGAACGCCGTCAGGAAGGCGATGACATCGTGGTTGGTCTCGGCTTCGATCTCGGCGCAACGCCGGGAAGTCGGGGTTGTGCCGGCGCGGATGGCGTCGAGGTCGGCCGCCGGCACGACGCCAAGCTCGGCGTGGGCCTCGCAGGCCAGTATCTCGACCTGGACCCAGGTGGCGAGCTTGGCCTCGTCGGTCCACAGCGCGCCCATCTCCGGCAGCGTGTAACGCGGGATCATGGCGGCAGCATGCCACCTGGTCCCGCCGTCAGCCGGCGAGCAGCGTCCCCTCCATGGCCAGCAGCCAGCGCTTGCGTTCCACGCCGGCGCCATAACCCACGAGCGCCCCCTTCGCGCCGATCACTCGGTGACACGGCACCACGATCGAGATGGGGTTGCGCCCGTTGGCCAGCCCGACCGCTCGTGAGGCGCTGGGGTTGCCCACACGTTCGGCGAGTTGGCGGTAACTGATGGTCGTGCCGTACGGGATTTCGGCCAGTGCCTGCCACACGCGCAGCTGGAAGGCGGTGCCGTGAGGTGCCAGATCGAGGTCGAAGGTCTGCAGCTCGCCGGCGAAGTAGGCCGTCAGCTGCTCGCGCACGGTGCTGAACTGATCTTCGTCGCGGCGCCAGTCCATGCCGACCTCGGGAGCGCCCGTGTGCGGAGGCAGATACAGCCCGGACAGGCTGCCGTGCTCGCCGGTCAGCAGCAGATCACCCAGTGGGCTGCCCACGGTCGTGTACGCGGTGGTCACCGTCTTCATCGGGTGCTCCTCGGGATCGTGGTGGCCAGGCTGCGCCACAGGTGGAGGTTGGCGTAGGCACGCCACGGGCGCCAGCGGTGTGCGGCCGCCGCCGCCCCGGCGGGCGAGCTGTCGTGGCCGATCGCGGCCAGCGCGTGGCGCACGCCGAGGTCGGTCGCCAGGAACGCATCAGGGTCGCCGAGGGCGCGCATGCTGACATAGCCGGCTGTCCACGGCCCGATGCCCGGCAGCGCCAGCAGGCGACCCTCGCTGTCCTCGCGGTCCGCGCCAGGGTCGAGCGCAACATCGCCGGAAGCCAACGCCCCCGCCAGCGTCACCAGTGCGCGCCGGCGGGAGGCCGGCATCGGCAGGTCGGCCGGGTCGGCCTCGGCGATGGCGGCGGGTTCCGGGAACAGATGCGTCAGCGTGCCACTGGGGGTGGTCAGGGGCTTGCCGTATCGCGTGACGAGCCGGCCCGCGACCGTGCGGGCGGCGGCCACCGACACCTGTTGACCGAGGACCGCACGGACGGCGAGCTCCGCGCCATCCACGGAGCCCGGCACGCGTTGGCCGGGGTTGTCTGCGGCCAACGGCCCCAGCATCGGATCGGACGTGAGTACCTCGTTGACGGCCTCGGGATCGGCGTCGAGGTCGAGCAAGCGGCGGCAGCGCTGCACCGCGGCCGTCAGGTCACGCGGATCGGTCAGCTCCAGCACGCAGCGCACATGGCCTGGCCCGGCGCGCAGCTCCACCGTGGCCGCGCCGTGCGGCAGCCCGAGCGTCCGGCGGTAGACGCCGCCGGAGCACTCCTCCACGCCGGGCACCGCCCGCGTGCCCAGGAACACCAGCAGGCCATCGAGGTCGAGTGGGCGGCGGTATGCCAGCCGCAGCACGATCGCGCCCGGCACGGCCGGCGCCGGCGACCGGCCGTGACGGCGCAGTTGCGTTGGGGTGGTCGCGAACACCTCGCGCACGGTGTCGTTGAACTGGCGGACGCTGGCGAAGCCCGCCGCGAACGCCACCTCGGCGGCGCGCAGGTCAGTGGTCTGCAGCAGCAGCCGCGCGGTGTGCGCCCGTTGCGCTCGGGCCAGCGCCAACGGGCCGGCTCCGACCTCGGCGACCAGCTGGCGATGCACATGACGTTCGCTGTAGCCGAGTCTGCCAGCCAGGCCGGTGACTCCATCCCGGTCCACCGCGCCGTCGGCGATGAGCCGCATCGCTCGCCCGACCAGGTCGGCGCGCGAGTTCCACTCCGGCGATCCAGGGGCGGCGTCGGGCAGGCAGCGTTTGCAGGCGCGGAAGCCGGCCGCCTGGGCCGCGGCAGCGGTCGGGTGGAAGCGCACGTTCGAGCGCTTGGGGGTCAGGGCCGGGCAACTCGGCCGGCAGTAGATGCCGGTCGAGGTCACGGCGGTGATGAACCAACCGTCGAAGCGGCTGTCGCGGCTGCGCACCGCGCGGTAGCAGCGCTCGAAGTCGGTGTGCATGACCGCCACGATGACACACGAACGTACCTGGCGCTGGCGGAAATCGGACATCGGATGATCCGGTCCGACCCCCGCTACCGCTGCCGCTCGGGGGTGCCGATGTGGGGGCTCCACCGCTCGTCCGAGCACAAGGTCCACCGCTGTTGCAGAGCACAAGTAGCAGGGTTGGTCACGGATATGTGACCAACCCTGCTACTTGACGGGTCTTCGATGGACCCCGGAGAGCCGCAGTCAACGGCACGGGGCAGGGCGGAAGGGCTGAGCACCCCGCGGGAAGGTGGAAGGGCTGAGCACCCCGCGGGAAGGCGGCGGAGGTTCGCGCGAATGGGTCTTGACAGGCCGAACCGTCTGTGAAAGCGTTTACATCGTCGTTGTAAGGGCTTACATATGCCAATCAAGACAGAAGGGTGCCGCGCCCAATGACCGTGGCCAAGCCGAGCATCTACACCGTGGCGCAGCGCGCGGACGTGTCGATCGCGACCGTTTCGCGTGTCTTGCGCGGCACGGCGCCCGTCGCGCCGGCCACGCGCGACCGTGTGCTGGCCGCCATGGACGAGCTGCGCTGGCGGCCCAGCCACGTGGCACGCGGCCTCGCCGGCAAGGGCCACAGCGCGATCGGCGTGGTCTTTCCCGACCTGCTGGGCCCCTACTACGCTCAGGTCGTACTTGGCTTCGAGCAGCATGCCGTCGCAGACGACCGCAGCGTGCTGATCCTGGCCACGCACGGCCGTGCGAACGCCGACGAGATGGTGCGGGACCTGTCCGGCCGGGTCGACGGTCTGGTCGTCATGGACCGCACCGTCTCCGACAAGCTGGTAGCAAGCCTCGACGAGGCCGGCACGCCGATCGTGCTGCTGGCCCGCGACGGTGTCGGCTCCATCCCCGTGGTCCGCGCCGAGAACATCAGCGCGGCCACACGCCTGACCGCGCACCTGCTTGACCACGGCCATACGCGGCTGACGTTCATGGGAGACCCCGAGAGCGCACCCGATGTCGAGCAGCGCTGGCGAGGCTTCCTGCGAGCCCATGAAACGGCCGGGGTGACCGCGCCCGAGAAGCCGTTCCGCTGCGGTTTCCTGGCCGACGACGGCTACGCCCGTGGCAGCGAACTGCTCGACGCCGACGACCGCCCCACCGCGGTCATGTGCGCCAACGACGAACTTGCCCTCGGCCTGTACCGGGCCGCGCGCGAGCTCGGCTTGCGCATCCCCGACGACGTCGCCGTCACCGGCTGGGACGACCTCGCCGCCGGCGGTCTGGTCAGTCCCGCGCTCACCACGGTCCGCCAGCCCGCACGAGAGCTCGGTGCCCGCGCCGGCGCGCTGCTGTCCGCCCGCATCGCCGGCTCGCTGGCCCTGCGGCCCGAGACGCTGCCCGTTGACCTCATCCTGCGCCACAGCTGTGGCTGCCAGATCCCCGTCCCCGCAAGGAGAGCGCCACGATGAATCTTTCCAGACGCCTATTCGTACTGCTCATTCCCTTGGCGT
>JALZLC010000293.1 GCA_030858885.1 Actinomycetota bacterium | reverse complement strand
GACTGTGTGCGCATCGCCGAGCAGACGCGCGTCGGCGGCCGGGACAACGTCGTCTGCGTGCTGCTGGGGCGCGGCGCGGACAACGAGAGGGTCGACTCCTGGTTGCGCCAAGCCGCGCCGGTGCACGGTTTCACCGGCTTCGCCATCGGCCGCAGCATCTGGTGGGACTCCCTGAAGGCCTACCTGGACGGGTCGCTGGACCGGGAGAAGGCCGCCGCCCAGATCGCGCAGAACTACACGCGCTTCATCGAGGTCTACCGCGGCGTCGAGTAGCACTCAGCCTGTGGAGCGCAACTCGGCGGCGAGGGCGGGGGCGAGGGCGTCGGCCCAGAAGCCGTAACCCACTGGGGCAGGGTGAAACCCGTCCGACGACATCGCTTGAGGCACGCCAGCGAAGCGCGGGCTGGCCTCGACGGCGATGTTGACGAAGCGGACACCCTCCTCGGCGGCGGTGTCGCGCTGCACCCGGCGCAGCACTCTGGCGTAGGTGTCGACGAGCAGACGCAGGGGTTGGGCCAGCGCGTCGGCCGATCCGAACAGGGGGATGCCGCCGAGCACGATGGCGGCTTCGCCGGCGTTGCGGCGGGCGGCACGCAGCATGCCTCGGGTCTGCTCGGCCATGGCCGACGGCGAGGTGGCATGCGTCACGTTGTTGGATCCGATCACGATGAGCACCGCATCCACCCCCCGGTCGACAAGCATCGGGATCTGCTCGTCGCGGACGTCGATGGTGCGGGCCCCGGACACGCCGAGGCCAGTGACGTCCACGGGGCGTCCGAGGTCGTCGGCCAGCCGCTGGGCAACCTGCACCGGCAGCGATTCGGCCAGGGTCGGTGAACCCACGCCCGCCGCCGTCGAGTCACCGAGCACGACCAGGCGCACTGCGGGACCGTCGGCAGCGCCACTTGCCGCAGCGACCCGCGACTCGAGCACGTAGCCGGGCTCGTCGGGCAGGTACTCGGCGTTGGCTGCCAGCCAGGCCTCGACACCGAGGACGCCGAGCAGGGCCAGCGGGACGCCGACGGCGCCCCAGGCCAGCAGGGCCCGCCGGTCAGCCATCGTCTGCTGTCCGGCTCACGGTTGCGGCTCGCGCAGGAAGGCGCCGACCGCCGTGACCAGCTCCGGCGCCCGCAACGCCTCCACGCCGTTACCGGGCACCGTGATCATGCGTCCGTCGTGGAACAGCGCCGCCAGACGGGGGGCACGCTCGTGACGGTCGTCGGACTGCCCGACGGCCAGCAGTACGCGGGTACGCAGCGCGCCGAGACGGGTCGCCGCGGGCCAGGTGGCGTACTGCGCCCAAAGCGCCAGCGTTGGCAGGTGGTGACGCTTGTCGGCTCGGGCGTGGGCCACGGCGCCAGCCGCCTCGGGATGCCAGACTCGCGCGGTTGGATCGCGCAACGCCATGGCCACCTCCTGCGCCCACGGCAGCACCGCACGGTCGTCGCAGCTGACCAGGACCAGCCGGTGAACGCGCTGCGGGGCACGGACTGCGAGGTGGCCCGCAACCAGACAGCCCGTGGCATGGCCGACGGCGGCGAAGGCGCCCACGCTCAGGCGATCGAGGTCGAGCAGGATGGCGCCGGCGGTCCAAGCCGCCGGCTCGGCGTCGGGCGGCACGAGCACGTCGGCGGATTCCCCGTGGCCCGGCAGATCCGGGACGTACACCGCCATGCCGGCCCGCTCCAGACCGGCCACCCAGCCGGTGTCCTGCCATTCGGTGACCCCGTCGCTGGCCCAGTCGTGGACCAGCACGACGGCAGGCCCGGCCACCGTGCCACCGCGCTGCCAGGCCAGGATCGTCACACGGCATCCAGGGCCGCGCACAGGTCGGCCCAAAGGTCGTCGACGTGCTCGCAGCCCACCGACAGCCGAACCAGGCTGGCCGGTACCGCCTCCTCACCCTGGTAGCGGCCACGGCGCTCCAGCGTCGACTCCACACCGCCGAGGCTGGTGGCGTGCGTGATCAGACGGACGTTGGCGCACAGCGCATCCGCCTTGGCTTTGCCGCCGCGCAGGTCGAAGGCCAGCATCGCCCCGAAGCCCGACATCTGCGCGGCGGCACGCGTGTGTCCCGGATCGTCTGGCAGCCCGGGATAGCGCACCCGTTCGACCACAGGGTGGGTGGCGAGCCGTCGCGCCAGCTCGCCGGCGTTGTGCTGGCCGCGTTCGACCCGCAACGGCAGCGTCCGCAATCCCCGCAGGGCCAGGAACGTCTCCAGTGGTCCCGGCACGGCCCCGAGCAACGTGCGGCGGACGGTCAGGCGCTGGAGCAGGTCGCCGTCGCGCGCCGCGAGGACACCCATCAGCACGTCGGAGTGGCCGGCGATGAACTTGGAAGCAGAGTGCACCACGAGGTCGGCGCCGAGGTCCAGCGGCCGCTGCAGCAGCGGCGAGGCAAAGGTGTTGTCCACCACCAGCCGCGCCCCGGTGGCGGCGGTCCCGGCGGCCAGCGCCGGAAGGTCGGCCACGGCCATCAGCGGGTTGGTCGGCGACTCGACCCACAGCAGCGCGGCGTCGACGCAGGCCGCAAGGGTGGCCTCGGTGTCGGCGACGTCGACCAGGCGGACCTCGAGGCGGCCTCGATCATTGGCGTCGCTCAGGGACGCCCGGGTGCCGGTGTAGGAACCGTCGCCGGCCACCACGACCGCACCGACCGGCAGCTCCTCCAAGACCGCCGAGATCGCACCCATGCCGGAGGCGAAGCACAGTGCCCGGCCACCCTCCAGCGCGCCGACGGCATCTTCGAACGCCGACCAGGTGGGATTCCCCTCGCGGGCGTAGTTGACGGGCCCGCCCTCGCGGTACATGGACGCGAAGTGGACGGGGACGTTCATCGGCGCGCCGGGGTCTTCGCCACCCCGCCCCGCGGTGACCGCAATGGTCTCCGGCGCCAGCCGGTTCCGCTCATCGCGCACCGCGCACCTCCTCGGCGGCCATGCTATTGCCCCTCGGGACGGCGGCACATCAAGCCGCTGCGGGGTTGCCGCCGCCTTGTGCCGGGTAGCGGGAGGCAACACCGCCGACAAAGGACATCGCCATGCAGATCGACAAGCAGCAGATCATTGACTTCTTGCGCGAGCGGGGCGACCAGGACAAGGCACAGCAGGCCGAGGGCCAGCTTCCCGAGCAGGTCGACACCGACCAGCACGCCGGCATGCTGCAGAACCTGGGTATCAACCCGCAGGACCTCATCGCCAAGTTCATGGGCGGAGGCGGCATCCCGGGGATGTAATGCGCATCGACAAGCAACAGCTCATCGAACGCTTCCTCGCCGACGGGGAGCTGGACAAGGCCGAGCAGGCCGACCAGCTCCCCGACCAGATCGACCCGGCCGAGCACCACGAGGCACTCAAAGCGCTCGGCGTCGACCCGGGGCTGCTGCTGACCCAGACGGCGAACCTTGAGGAGCAGCCGCCGAGCGACACCTGATCGGCTTCGCGTGCTTCCGCTACGAGATGACCAAGCGGTCCTGTGCGGAATCCCTGTCAACCTTCACGGTATCGCCCTCCGACAGACGGCCGTCGAGGAGCGCCAAGGCCACCTTGTCCTCCAGCTCGCGGCGCAACACGCGCTTGAGCGGGCGGGCGCCAAAGACTGGGTCGTAGCCGCGCTCAGCCAGCCAGTCGCGGGCCTCGTCGGTCAGCTCAAGGTCGAGGTCGCGCTGCGCGAACCGCTGGCGCACCCGCTCGAGCTGCACATCGACGATGGCGCGCAGCTGCTTGAGGCTGAGGCGGTGGAAGATCAAGATCTCGTCGAGGCGGTTGAGGAACTCGGGGCGGAAATGCTCGCGGACGGCGGCCATGACCCGCTCGCCAACGACCGCGTCGGACTCGGTCGGGTCGAGGATCCACTGTGAGCCGAGGTTGGACGTCATGATCACCACGGTGTTGCGGAAGTCCACGGTGTGGCCCTGCCCGTCGGTCAGGCGGCCGTCGTCGAGCACCTGCAGGAGCGCGTTGAACACGTCGGGGTGGGCCTTTTCGACCTCGTCGAGCAGCACCACCGAGTAGGGGCGGCGCCGGACCGGTTCGGTGAGCTGGCCGCCCTCCTCGTAGCCGACGTAGCCGGGGGGCGCGCCGACCAGGCGCGAGACGGTGTGCTTCTCGCCGTACTCGCCCATGTCGAGGCGGATCATGGCCCGCTCGTCGTCGAACAGGAACTCGGCCAGAGCCCGAGCCAGCTCGGTCTTGCCGACCCCGGTCGGTCCGAGGAACAGGAACGACCCGAGCGGGCGGTCTGGGTCGGCCAGTCCCGCACGCGAGCGGCGCACCGCGTCGGCGACGGCCTTGACCGGCTCGTCCTGGCCGATCACGCGGCGGCGTAGCACATCCTCCAGCCGCACGAGCTTGTCACGCTCGCCTTCCAGTAGCCGGGTGACGGGCACGCCGGTCCAGCGCGAGACGACGTCGGCGACATCCTCAGCGTCGACCTCCTCCTTGAGCATCCGTTGGGTGGCCTGCAGCTCGGTCAGCCGCTGTGTGGCCTGCGCCAACTGTCGCTCAAGCGCGGGGATGCGCCCGTAGCGCAGCTCCGCGGCGGCCTGGAGGTCGGCGTCGCGCTCGGCCCGCTCGGCCCGTTCGCGTGCCTCCTCGATGGCCGACTTGGCCTCCCGGACCGCGGTGATGGCGCCCTTTTCGGCTTCCCAGTGCGTCGTCAACACCCCCATCTCGCCGCGCAGCGACTCCAGGTTGTCGGCGATCTCGCGCAGGCGCTGCGCAGCGGCCACGTCCTCGGCGCTCTCGCCGTCCAGCGCCGCCTTTTCGATCTCCAGCTGCTTGATCCGCCGGTGGAGCACGTCGATCTCCGACGGCATCGAGTCGATCTCGATGCGCAGGCGGCTGGTGGCCTCGTCGACCAGGTCGATCGCCTTGTCGGGCAGGAACCGCTCGGTCAGGTAGCGATCGGACAGCCGAGCGGCGGCGGTCAGTGCCGAGTCGGTGATGCGCACGCCATGGTGGACCTCGTACCGCTCCTTGAGTCCTCGCAGAATCGCTACCGTGGCCTCGACGCTGGGCTCACCGACCTTGACCGGCTGGAAGCGGCGTTCCAGCGCCTTGTCCTTCTCGATCTGGCGGTACTCCTCCAGCGTGGTGGCGCCGATCATGCGCAGCCGCCCGCGCGCGAGCAGTGGCTTGAGCATGTTGCCGGCGTCCATCGCCCCCTCGGCCTTGCCAGCCCCCACGATCGTGTGCAGCTCGTCGACGAAGGTGACGATCTGCCCGTCGCTGGACTCGATTTCCTTGAGGACGGCCTGCAGCCGCTCCTCGAACTCACCTCGGTACTTGGCCCCGGCGACGATCGAGGACAGGTCGAGGGTCACGAGCCGCTTGTCCTTGAGGCTCTCGGGCACGTCACCCGCGACCATGCGCTGGGCCAAGCCTTCGACGATGGCCGTCTTGCCGACCCCCGGGTCGCCGATGAGCACCGGGTTGTTCTTGGTGCGCCGGGACAGCACCTGGATGACGCGGCGAATCTCCTCGTCACGCCCGATCACCGGATCGAGCCGGCCGTCGCGAGCCTGCGCGGTCAGGTCGGTGGCAAAGCGCTCGAGCGCCTGGAAGGTGTCCTCCGGCGTCTCGCTGGTGACCCGCTGGTTGCCGCGAACCTCCTTGAGCACCACCAGCAGGTCGTCGACGTCGATACCGGCTTCGCGCAGCAGCTTGCCGGCCTGCCCGCGCTCGGCGGCCAGCGCCAACAGCAGGTGCTCGGTGGAGGTGTAGTCGTCACCGAGGGTGCCGGCTCTCGCCTGGGCGTCGTCGATCACGGCGACCAGCGCACGGGAGATCCCTGGTTGCCCGGTGCCTCCGTGAGCGGCTGGCAGGGTGCGCAGCGCCGTCTCGGTGGCCGAGCGTAACGCGGCCGGGGTGGAGCCCAACCGCGTGACGGCCGGGTACACGGGTCCCTCGGGCTGGCCGAGCAGCGCGTGCAGCAGGTGCAGCGCGACGATCTCGGGGTTGCCACGTTCGGTGGCCA
>JALZLC010000290.1 GCA_030858885.1 Actinomycetota bacterium | reverse complement strand
GAGGCGATGCGGCTGACGCGAAGCGGCTGGGCTTCGGTGCTCATCGCCTTCAGCAGCCGCGACAGGTAGCTGGCGGTGGCCTCACCCTCGATGTTGGGGTTGGTGGCCAGCACGATCTCGGCGATGTCCTCCTCACCGACGCGGGCGGCCAGCTGCTTGATGTGCAGGTCGTCGGGCCCAACACCGTCGATCGGCGAGATGGCGCCGCCGAGCACGTGGTAGCGGCCGCGGAACTCGCCGGTGCGCTCGATGGCCAGGACGTCACGCGGCTCCTCCACCACGCACAGCACCGAGGCGTCGCGCCGGGGGTCACGGCACACCCGGCACTGCTCCAGCTCGGAGACGTTGAAGCAGCGGCTGCAGAACCGCACCCGCTCCTTGATGGCTCGGATGCTGGCGGCGAGACGCTCAGCGTCGGCCGAGTCGACCGTCAGCAGGTGGAAGGCGAGCCGCTGCGCGCTCTTGGGACCGACCCCCGGCAAGCGGCCGAGCTCGGTGATGAGGTCGGCGACCGGACCCTCGTACACACTGGCTCCGCAGGGGTCGCGCTCAGACGAGCCCGGGTGGCAGGCCGAGGCCGCCGGCGATGTCGCCCATGGTCTCGGACTCCAGCTCCTTGGCGGCCCGCAGCGCCTCGTTGACGGCGGCCACGACCATGTCCTGCAACATCTCGACGTCGTCGGGATCCACGGCGTCGGGGTCGATCGTGACCGACTTGAGCGAAGTGCCGCCCCCCGCGACCACGGCGGTGACCACCCCGCCGCCGGCCGAGCCGCTGACCTCCTTGGTGGCCAGCTCCTCCTGCGCCTGGGCGAGCTTGCGCTGCATCGCCTGAGCCTGGCGCAGCATCTGGTTCATGTTGCTCATGGGGGCCTCGCTGACCGACGTCCGGGGCCGCCAGCCTACTCAGTCGATCATCGCACCGAGCCCTTTGGCGACCAGCACGGCCTGCGCCAGGTCGAGACGGACACCGTGCAGGTTCAAATCCTGTAGCGCGGTGCCGTCCACGATGGCGCCTCGAAGGTCGGCGCCCTTCAGCTGCGCGTTGTGCAGGCGAGCATCGGTCAGGTCGGCGTTACGCAGGTCACAGGAGCGCAGGTCCGCCTCGGCCAGCTCCGCGCCGCGCAAACGCACCCCGCGCAGGTCCCGACCGGACAGCTGGCAGCCCCGGAGGTTCACCAGCGACCAGTCCCCACCGGTGATGTCCACGCCCAGCAGCTTGGCGCCGGCCAGCTCGGACCCGGTCAGCTTGCACTCGGTGAACCGCGCGGTGGACAGGTTGGCCATGTCGAAGCGGCAGTTGGTGAACGCCGAGGCGGTGTGCTGCGAGCCCGACAGGTCCGCGGCGGAGAAGTCGCAGCGGTCGAATGCGCACCCCTGGGTGATCAGCTCGACGGCCACCGCGGCGCGAAACGTGCAGCCGCTGAACCGCCTGCGGTCCAGCCATTGCGCGGTCAGGTCGTCTTCGTCGAAGCTGGCGCGCTCGACCGGGTCGGTGGCGTCAGGAGCCGTCATCGATGACCTTGGCCCCCAGATCGCGCGTCAGGGTCTCGATCGCCAAGTCGTGGGCGCGGCCCTCGTCGGGCAGCTGGCCGGCGGCCGCGGCGGCCTCGCTCTCCAGGACCGCGGCGGCCTGCTCGTTCAACGACGCGCTGTCATCGGCGACCGCATCCGGCGCCGACCCGGTCGTCGACACCGAGCAGGCAACGCGCAGGCGGATGCCGAACACCTCGGCAAAGGCGTCGCCGAGGACTTCCTGGCTGTCCTCGCGGGCGCAATTGTCGGCGTGGAAGCCGTAACCGCTGCGGAACTCCAGCTGCAGGGTGTCGTCTTGCAGCCCGATCGGCTGCGCCATGAGCAGCCACACCTGCAGCGACCGCTTGCGGGCCTTGACGGCCTCCAGCACCGCATCCCAGCTGCGCCGCACCAGCTCGAGGTCCACCGGTGGGGCCGTTGCCGGCTGGGGATCAGGGCTTGTGGGCGAAGCGGGAGCATGGTCCGGCGCCGCGGTCGGGGCGGGAGCCGGCTCGCGCGGGAGGTCGAGGTCGCGAACGGATTCAGGGTCCCGCACGGGTTCAGGGTCGGGGGAGGGATCGGCGTCGCGCGGGCGTTCCGGCACCGGCTCGCGACCAGACGCGGGTGAAACGACGGCGGCCGAGGCGTCTTGCACGCCGGTGCGGCGCTCCAAGCGGTCGAGGCGGGCGGCGAGGGCGCCCGGATCCCCGGCTGCCTCGGGTAGCGCGGCCTTGACCAGCGCCAGCTCTAGCGGCAGGCGGGTGTTGCCACGGCGCATCTGCGCCATCGCCTCGGCCAGCAGCTCGATCGCCCGCAACAGCTCCATCCGCCCGAGGCGGGCCGCCTGCGCCTGCAGCGACGCCACCCGCTCCGGCGTCGCCTCCACGAGCCCCGCGTCGGGAGCGACCTGCAACAGCAGCAGACAACGCAGATGATCGACGGCGTCGCGCGCGAACTGGCGCAGATCCAGGCCGCCGTCGGCCAGCCGGCCGACCAGCACGCACAGCCCGGCCACATCGCCGGCCGCTAGGCCGTCGACGGCGCGGGCGAGTAGCTCGTCGGGCACCGTCCCCAGCACCTCAGCCACCCCCCGAACGGTGACGTCGCTGCCGGTGAAGGCAACCACCTGGTCGAGCACCGACAGCGCGTCACGAGCGCTGCCGTCGCCGGCGCGCACGATGAGGTCGACCGCGCCGGGTTCGAAGGTCAGGCCTTCACGCACGCCGAGGTCAGCGACGTGCCCACCGAGGTCCTGGGCGCCGATGCGCTTGAAGTCGAAGCGTTGCGTGCGCGACAGGATGGTGTCCAGCACCTTGTGCGGCTCGGTGGTGGCGAACACGAAGACGACGTGGCCCGGCGGCTCCTCGACGGTCTTGAGGAAGGCGTTCCAGCCGGCCGTCGACAGCATGTGGCATTCGTCGACGATGTAGACCTTCATGCGGGCGCTGGCGGGAGCAAAGGCGACGCGCTCACGCAGGTCGCGGACGTCGTCGACACCTCCGTGGCTGGCGGCGTCGATCTCGATCACGTCGACCGACGAGCCGTGGATGATGCCCGTGCAGTGGACGCAACGGCCGCACGGCTCGGCAGTCGGGCCGTGCTCGCAGTTCAAGGACTTGGCCAGGATCCGAGCCGTCGACGTCTTGCCGGTGCCGCGCGGACCGGTAAACAGGTAGGCGTGGTGCAAGCGATCATCGGTGACCGCCGCGGCCAGCGTCTGCGTCACGTGGGCCTGGCCCACCACCTCGGCGAAGGTCTGCGGACGGTATTTGCGATACAGCGAGACGTACGCCACGCGCTCCCTCGTGCTCGGGCTGGACAGCGGTGCGCCGTGGTCACCACCGGACGGGCGACGGCGCGGCTGCTCCGCGGCACCCGCCACGGGCCGCTTATGGCTGCTGCCTTCCGGCCCTGACCAGGTTCACGGTGCGGCGTCGCGCGGGACCTCGCAATCGACCCGCCCGGTGCTGACCACGGCGGACCACGCAGTGTACCAGCCGCCCTCAGGCAGACGCCTGGTAGGGGCACCCCGAGGACTCGGCCGCCGGACCCGCGTCGCCCTCTTGTCCTTCGGCGCTGCGACGCAGCGCGTCGAGGGCGTCGTCGAAGTCCTCGACCCCAACCACCAGCATCTCGCCATCGAGGTCCACGGATCGAGCCTCGTCAAGCTGCGCGGCCGGTGCCAGGAACAGCTGTGCCCCGTCGCGATCGGCGGCGACGACCTTCTGTCGAATGCCGCCGATCTGGCCGACTGCTCCCTGGGTGTCGATGGTCCCGGTGCCCGCGATACGGCGACCGGCGGCGAGGTCGACGTCGGTGTCGACCTTGTCGTACACGGTCATGGCGATCATCAGGCCCGCGCTCGGGCCCCCGATGTCGCCCGACGCCACCGTGACGGGCACGGCGAGATCCACCTGCAGATTCAACGTCTGTGGCTGAATGCCGATGACCGGCCTGCCCTCGTAGGGCTGTGGCGTGATCTCGACCCGTCGTCGCATCTGCCGGCGGGTGAAGATCACGGTGACCGGTTCGCCGACGCCCCGCTCCTCGATCGCCTGGCGCAGATCGACGTCGGTGCGCACGGGTGCCGCGTCCACCGCGGTGATCACGTCGCCCGCGGCGAGCAGCCCGTCAGCCGGCGTGTCGGCGACGGTGCCGACCACCAGGACCCCGTCCCCACGGATGTCGGTCTTCAGTCCGGCGGCCCGCAGCCCCACGGCAGCCGCCACGTCCGCCGTGGAGGCGAACAGCTCCTCCTGCTGGTCGAAGAAGTCCTGGGTGCTGATCTCAGCCGGGATCACGGCGCTGCGCTCGACGATGTCGATCCGGCGGTCGACGGCGCCCCGGATCGCATCGACGGTCGTGGCCTGCAACAGCTCCACCGTGGTGAGCAAGTAGTCACCGACGACCGGGCCGGCGCGTCGCGAGTCGACCGTCACGCAGTCGGCGAGTGACAGCGGTGTTCCCGGCTCCTCGACGTACAGCGGCAAGGGCACCGTGGTGGCGGCCGCAGCCAGGATCGCCACGGACAGCGGCAGGAAGGCGAGCCGCAGCAGCCGCATGTCAGCTGATGACGTCCACGACGAGGCTCGGGGTCAGCAGGCCAACAGCACGGCCGCCATCGACGACGAACAGCATGTTGCCCGGTGCCTCGCCCAGCCGGTCAAGGGCCTCGTCCATGGGCGTGTCAGCCGCGACGCTGAGCTCCTCGGCGCCCGTCGCCACCTGCGCCACGGTGGTCGTCGGCCACGCCGCCGAGGGCACCGCA
The DNA here is from genome assembly GCA_030858885.1 of Actinomycetota bacterium. Next base: position 1,229 of record JALZLC010000290.1, on the reverse strand, counting down.
TCGATCTGGGACAGCAGCAGTCCGCCGCTCACCGGGTCGCCGACCGGCCACAGCAGCGACGGCCGCTGCTGGACCAGCGGCAGGGCCTCGGCGAGGGTGAGGCTGGCAGGCAAGGGCTGCGTCACGCTGCCCATGACGTCGCGCGCCGTGCGGTGCGACAGCCGGTCGCGGACGCTGGCGCGACGGTGACTGTCGGTGGCCCCTCGCAGCAGGAAGAACCCGATCAGCAGGTTCCAGATGTTGCCGAAGCCGCCGCCCCGGCTCACCGCCCACACGCCGAAGCCGATGACGAGCAGCGCGAACACCTGGCCGACCCGAGCGGCCCAGCGGGTGGCACGGTTGGGCTTGCCGGTGACGCCCCACAGCACGGCACGCAGTAAGCGGCCACCGTCCAGGGGATAGCCCGGCAAGACGTTGAACACCGCGAGCAGCAGGTTGGTCCAGCCCAGGTAGCCCATGACTGCGGCCACCGCTGTCCAGTCCTGTGCGGCGGTCGCCAGCAGCCCGAAGGCCCCCGCCAGCACCAGGCTGACGAAGGGTCCGATCCCGACGATGACGAACTCGTCGCGGGCGCTGCGCGCTTCGCGCGTGGAGACGGTGACGCCGCCCAGCGCAAACAGGGTGATGCTGGCCACGGGGATGTCGCGATTGAGGCTGGTCAGCGCGTGCCCGAGCTCGTGCGCCAGGATGCTGGCGAAGAACAGCACGGCGGCGGCGATCGCCGACAGCAGCAGGACGACCGGCCCGTCGCCGCCGAGCAGCGCGGTCAGCCGGCCGTAGAACAGGTAGGTCACGAAGGCGACCACCAGCAGGAACGAACGGTCGATGCGGACTGGGACGTCTCGAACCGAGAACAGCGTCCAGCCGCCGCCAAAGCCTCCGGCCGGTGCCGGCCGGTCGGACTGCGCGGACGTGCTGGCGTCGGTCATGTTCCTGTGTCCTACCGCTTCGCTGCCTGAGGACGATGTTGTGATGTCCTACCGCTTCGCTGCTTGAGGACAAGGCCGTGTGTGGCACCGTCCCCGGGCAGCAGGGCCCGTACGGGCTGTCGCTATACTGCCGCGCGTCGCAAGCCGACGCTGTCCTCATGTAGCGAAGGCGCTAGGACACAACACTGGAGCCGTCGCCTAGTCAGGCCTATGGCGCGGTCTTGGAATGGCCGTAGGGTGGCAACACCCTCGAGAGTTCGAATCTCTCCGGCTCCGCCCCTCCTGCCTCAGATCCTCGTC
>JALZLC010000270.1 GCA_030858885.1 Actinomycetota bacterium | reverse complement strand
GAGATGTTGAGAAGGCCGTTCGGGATGGAATAGTTCGCATAGCAAATGAGTTGACCCTGCCCAAAATGAGAGCCTCAAGCCCCGTGCCATCCCGCACAGCCATCTCCACCTCCACCCCAGCCGCCTTCGACGCCGATACCGCCAACCGCCTGCGGCTGGTGTTGGTGCGCCTTGCACGACGCCTGCGTCAGCAGGCCGACACCGGCGCGACGCCGTCGCAGCTGTCGGCGCTGTCAACGCTGGACCGCCGCGGTCCGCTGCCGCTGGGCGAACTGGCCGCCGCGGAGGGCATCGGCCCGTCGACGCTCACGCGCATCGTGGCGGCCCTGGAGCGCGACGACCTCGTCGAGCGCACGGCGCACGCCCAGGATCGCCGTGTGGCAGTCGTCGCCGTGACCATCAAGGGCCGGCGCCTGCTCGACAGCGGTCGCAGCCGCGGCAACGCCTACCTCGCTCGGCGCGTCGAGGCGCTGCAGCACACCGAGGTCGCGACCCTGATCACCGCGGTGGACATCCTCGAGCGGCTGCTGGAGGACGACGCGTGACCCGGCTGCGCTCCGCCACGCTCGCGACCTTCATCTCACTGCGCAACCGCAACTACCGTCTGTACTTCATCGGCCAAGTCATCTCGGTCAGTGGCACCTGGATGCAGGGCGTGGCGCAGGCTTGGTTGGTGCTGCGGCTCAGCGGCTCGGGCACGCTGCTCGGGTTGGTGACCGCCTTGCAGTTCCTGCCGATCCTGGTGGCCGGTCCCTGGGCCGGGGTCATCGCCGACCGGGTCGACAAGCGCCGCCTGTTGCTGACAACCCAATCGGTCGCCGGGATGCTTGCGCTGACGCTCGGCCTGCTCACGGTCACGGGCGCGGTGCGGCTGTGGATGGTGTTCGTCCTGGCCTTTCTGTTCGGCTGCGTGGTGGCCCTTGACAACCCGACGCGCCAGAGCTTCGTCCTGGAGATGGTCGGCTCGAAGGACCTGTCCAACGCCGTGACGCTGAACAGCGTCGTCGTCAACGCCGCCCGCATCGTCGGTCCCGCCATCGCCGGCGTGCTGATCGCCGGCTTCTCGCTGGCCGCCTGCTTCTTCATCAACGCGGGGTCCTACCTGGCCGTGCTCACCGCGCTGTACCGCATGCGCCCCGACGACCTGCTGCGCGCCGACCGCACCCCTCGGGGCAAAGGCCAGCTGCGCGAAGGCCTTCGCTACGTGCGCGCCACCCCGGAGCTGCGGGTGCCGCTGGTGGTCATGGCCGTGGTCGGCACGCTGGCCTACGAGTTCCAGGTGATCCTGCCGCTGCTGGCCCGCTTCACGTTCGCCGGTGACGCCGGGGTCTACGGCGCGATGAGCTCGATGATGGGCGTCGGCGCCGTCATCGGCGGCCTGGCCACCGCGCGTCGCTCGAACCCGACCACCACAACCCTGATGCGAGCGGCGATGGTGTTCGGCTTCGTGATCCTCGGCGTCGCGCTGGCACCCACGCTGCCGGTGGCGTTGATCGCGCTGGTCCTCACCGGCGCCGCCAGCATCGTGTTCATGGCCACGGCCAACGCGACCCTGCAGCTGCGCGCCGCTCCCGAGATGCGAGGACGGGTCATGGCCCTGTGGGCGGTGGCCTTCCTTGGCACCACGCCCATCGGCGGGCCGATCATCGGATGGATCGGGGAACGCTTCGGTCCCCGGTGGGGGCTGGGGCTGGGTGCCGTCGCCACGATGTCGGTCGGGCTGTGGGCGGCGCACGCGTTGAGGCCGCGTTCGGCGCCGGCGCCGGCGACCTCGATCACCGCGCAGGCCGCGGCCGATCTCGAGTCCCCGGCGGCCTGAGACTGCACGATACGATGACCACAACCCGACACCGCGCATGGCCTCGCCATGCTCTGGAGGACCCGTGAAGAGCACCGTCGAGCGCGTCGACGACACCACCGTCAAGCTGTCCATCACCGTCGAGGCCGACCGGGTCGGTGCGGCCATCGACTCGGCCGCCCGACGGCTTGGCGCTGAGATCAGGGTCCCCGGGTTCCGGCCTGGCCGCGTTCCTCGCCGCGTCCTCGAGTCGCGCGTCGGCAAGGAGGCGCTGGTGTCGGAGGCGGCCCGCGATGCGCTGCCCTCCTTCTACGCCGAGGCGGTGCGGACCGAACAGCTGGAGGTAGTCGGACCCCCTGAGTTCGACGTGACCACGTTCAGCGACGGCCAGGACGCTGAGTTCGCCGCGACGGTCGAGGTGCGACCGGAGGTCGTCGTCCCCGACTACGCCGGCCTGCAGATCATGCATCCGGACTGGGAGGTGACCGACGCGGACGTCGACGCCCAGCTCGACCAGATGCGCGAGCGCTTCGCCGAGCTGGAGTCCGTGCAGCGGCCCGTGCGGGCCGGCGACTACGCCGTGATCACCGTGACGGGGGAGCGTGACGGCCAGCGTGTCGAGGACGCCAGCGTCAGCGACCTGCTGTATCGCGTCGGCGAGCCGCGCCAGCGTGGGCAGGGCGAGCAGGACGACGAGCACCCCGAACCGCAGTCGGAGCTCGACCGCAACCTGCTCGGCGCCTCGGCGGGAGCGATCCTCAAGTTCCGCGACACCCTCGGCGCCGACTACGGCGAGGACCTAGCCGGTGTCGAGGTCGACTTCACCGCGATCGTCAAGGAGGTCAAGCACGCCAACCTGCCCAACCTCGACGACGACTTCGCCGTCACCGCCAGCGAGTTCGACACCATCGACGAGCTGCGCGACGAGCTGCGCTCGACGTTGACCGCGCAGAAGCTGGACTACGCGAGGTCCGCGCTGCGGGGACGGGTCGTGGAAGCGGTCAGCGAACTGGTGGACGTGGCCTTGCCCAACGGCCTCGTCCAGCAGGAGGTCCGCTTCCGCCTTGACCGGCTGAGCCATCAGGCCGAGCAGTACGACATGAGCCTGGAGCAGTTCCTGTCCGCCGCCGGCGGGGTGGAGCAGGCGGTCAGCCAGCTGGAGGACGAGGCGCGCAAGACGGTCAAGGCCCAGCTCGTGCTCGATGCCATCGGTCAGGAGGCCAAGATCGACGTCACACAGGCCGATCTGGGCACTGAGGTGGCTCGCCAGGCGGCGCGGCTCGGCCGCCCTGCACAGGAGTTGGCGGCGTACATGACGCATCCGGACCGCATCGCGGCGCTGGTCAGCGACGCCTTCCGCCGCAAGACGATCGACCACGTGCTGGAGACGGTGCAGGTGCTCGGTTCTCCGCCCAAGCCCGCTCCGCCGGAACCCGACTCGACCGAGGCCTGACCGGCGAGCGTGTCGCACCCCGGCGCTACATTGGCCGGAGTCGCAAACCGCAACCAGGAGCGCCCTGATGTCCGTTGAGTCGCCCAGCAACTACCTCGTACCGATGGTCATCGAGCAGACCAACCGCGGCGAACGCTCGTTCGACATCTACTCGCGGCTGCTCAAGGAGCGCATCATCTTCCTCGGCACGCCGATCAACGACGAGATCGCCAACCTGATGATGGCCCAGCTGCTGCATCTAGAGGGCGAGGACCCGGAAAAGGACATCGCGCTGTACATCAACTCGCCCGGCGGGTCGGTGACCAGCGCGCTGGCGATCCTGGACACGATGGAGTTCATCAAGCCCGACGTCAGCACGTTCTGCATGGGGCAGGCGGCCTCGGCAGCGGCGGTGCTGCTGGCCGCCGGAACCAAGGGCAAGCGCTACGC
>JALZLC010000234.1 GCA_030858885.1 Actinomycetota bacterium | reverse complement strand
TGGTGAAGATGCCACCACCGACTCGCAGGAACAGCGCCAGCAGGGATCCGCCGAAGCCGAAACCGATCAGGATCGCCGACGAGGTGTTCTGGAACAGCAGGATGATGATCGTGGCGCCGAGCAGGCCGAGGCCGACGGTGAACATGCCGGCCACACCACCGGTGCGGAAGGCGACCTTGAGCGCAGCCGGCAGCGAGCCGCCGCGCGCGGCGGCGGCTGTGCGGACGTTGCCGCGCACCGCCAACCCCATGCCGATGAACCCGGTCAACCCCGACATGAAGCAGCCGAGGACGAAGGCGCCGGTGCGGAACAGGCCCGACTGGGCGAACGACAGCGCCTGGCTGCCGTCGGGCCGCAGCACCGCCGTCGAGGTGGCGAAGACGATCAGGGCGAGCGGCACCAGGATGATGGCGATCGTGCGGAACTGGCGACGGAGATATGCCGAGGCCCCCTCCTGGATCGACGCGGCGATCGCCTGCATGTCCGGCGTGCCCTTGTCGGCGGCCAGCACGCCCTTCATCAGCGCGAAGCCGACCAGGATCGCCAGCAGGGCGGTGCCCACGGAGAAGGCCAGCAAGAAGTACTCACCTCCAGCGAGCGTGAACTCCTGGTAGCCCCCTTCGGCGGCGAGAACGGGAATCATGGCGTGGTGTTCCTCTCGGGTTGTGCGGTGACTCGTGCGGTGACGTAGATCGAACGGGCGAGGCGTTCGCCGACGGTGCGTTCTTTGCCGTCGACGCGCAAGACGAGCGGGCCGTCGAAGGGATGCTTCTCGCGGACGGCCACCGTCACGCCGGGCCGCAGCCCCAGCGTCTCCAGGAACGCCACGACCTCCGGCTCGGTGGCACCGGGGACGGCGACGACCGCCTCATCTCCGGGCTCCAGGGAGTACAGCGGCGGCATGTCCGGGATGTCTGCGGTCTTGGGCGCCGGAATCGGGAAGCCGTGCGGGCAGGTGGCGGGTCGGTTCAGCGCGACGAACAGCCGGTCTTCGACCTGCTGTGGGAGCTGGTGCTCAAAGGTACGAGCCAGGCGGTCGGCCTCGTTCCAGGCGTACCCGAGCATGTCGGCCAGGAAGCGCTCGACGATGCGGTGACGGCGGATCGTCGCCACCGCAGCCCGCTTGCCCTCGTCGGTCAGCACCACACCCACGTAGGGGCGGTGCACGACCAGGCCTCGGTCGGCCAGGCGCTTGACCGTCGCGGTGGCCGTGCCGGGCGTCAGCCCCAAGGCCTCGGCCAGGTCACCGGTGCGCGCTTCGCCACCGCCCCTGGTGAGGCGGTACATGGCTTTGAGAGCCTCGCGATCGGAGTTTGAGTAAGCAGCGCTCGTGGTCACGTCGGGTCGCAGGATAAGTTTTGGGAGCACAAAACCGCAACCGTGTGCGATCAGCCGCCCAAGGACGGGCCTGCACACGATGTGGTGGTGGCGGCGCCGCTCGGCCGGTCAGGAGCGGCGTTCGGAGCGCCAGCGCTGCAGGCGGGGCTCCTCGCCGTGCTCCCCAGGCGCGTAGATGTCGCCGGCGGCCAGGCCGTCTGGCAGATGCTGCTGGTCGACCCACCCTCGCGGATCGTCGTGGGGATAGCGGTAGCCGCGACCGTGCCCGAGGCGAGCCGCGCCGCGGTAGTGCGCGTCTCGCAGCGGCGGCGGCACGGCGGCGTTGCCAAGGCGGGCGACCGCGTCGTCGGCGCGACCCAGCGCCAGCGTCAAGCTGTTGGACTTTGGCGCCAGCGCCAGGTACAGCGCGGCCTCGCCCAGCGCGAAGCGCGCCTCCGGCAGCCCGACGACATCCAGCGCCTGGAAGGCCGCGACGGCCATCTGCAGTGCCATGGGGTCGGCCAGGCCGATATCCTCGCCCGCCAGGATGATCATGCGCCGGGCAAGGAATCGGGGGTCCTCCCCCGCCGCGAGCATCCGCACCAGCCAGTACAGGGCAGCGTCGGGGTCCGAGCCCCGCAGGGACTTGATGAACGCGCTGACCTGGTCGTAGTGGTTGTCGGCGGCCTTGTCGTAGCGCAACCTCGGTCCCGCCAGGACAGCGGTCACCATCTCAGCGGTGATGGTGTGCCCGGCGCCCTGCTCCGCGGCCAGCAGCGCCGCGCCCTCCAGGCCGGTCAGTGCGGCACGCGCGTCACCGTCCGCGGCAGCCACCAGCGCCGCGGTGGCGTCGTCGTCAACCACCACGCCCGGCAGGCCGCGCTCATCGTTGATCGCCCGCTCCAGCAGGGTGCGCACGTCGTCGTCGGCCAGTGGCTCGAGGCGGTACAGCAGGCTGCGAGACAGCAGCGGCGCGTTGACCTCGAACGAGGGGTTTTCCGTGGTCGCCCCGATGAGCACCAGCAGTCCATCCTCCACCGCTGGCAGCAGCGCGTCCTGCTGCGCCTTGTTGAAGCGGTGGATTTCGTCGATGAACAGCACGGTGCGACGGCCGTTGACTGCCAGCCGGGCGCGGGCCTGATCGACGGCCGCCCGCACGTCCTTCACGCCGGCGGTCACCGCCGACAGCCGCAAGAAGGCCGCGCGCGTCGCACCGGCGATCACCTGCGCCAGGCTGGTCTTGCCCGTGCCCGGCGGCCCCCACAGCACGACACTGCGCAGCCGGTCGGCCTCGATGGCCACCCGCAGCGGGCCCCCCGGTCCGATCAGGTGCGCCTGCCCGACGACCTCGTCGAGGGTGCGAGGCCGCAGGCGGGCGGCGAGCGGTGCGTCCGCGCCGACGTCACCGGACTGGTCCGACGGCGGGTCGAACAGGCTCGAGGTCATGACGCGCTGGCGTCCGGCGGGCGGCGGACTCGCAGCTTGCTCTGCTTGTGGGTGTTCTGCGTCTCCCAGTCCTGGCAGAACTCGGCCAGCAACCCGTGGCGCGCGGCCAGGTCGACCAGCGTCTGCGTGCGGTAGTAGAAGTCCTCGCGCAGCACCTGGTGTTCCGCGCCCTCGGTGCGGTCGAAGGTGAAGTCGAAGAACCCCCGCGGGCGCAGGATCCGCCCGACGTTGGCCAGGCACTCATCGATCACCTGGAGCGGGGAGTGGCTGAAGACGCTGTGGGCGTGCACCACGTCGAAGTGCTCGTCGGGTAGGAACGACAAGCGCAGATCTCGCACGGGCGACAGGACCGCCAGCTTGGACTGCAGGCCGAAGCGCACGAGTGTGTCCTGGGCGGCGAACAGGATGTCGGGCGAGATGTCGATGCCGTAGTAGTTGCCTTGGTCGAGGTACTCGACGAAGCGCCAGCCAGCCCGCAGGTTGCCGCAGCCGATCTCCAGCAGGCGATGTCGGGGCTGCAGGCCATGGGAGCGCAGGTAGTCGAACTGCAGCTTGCCCATGGCCAGCCACCGGTCCTCGGTCTTGCTGCCGACGGCGGCGTCTGGACTGCGGGCAGTGTCAAAGCGCATCACCGCCCGGTAGTAGTCGACGTGGTTTCGGGTGGTCGCCCGCAGCCACAGGTCACGCGCCGTGCGACGGGCGTGCGGCACGACCCGCCCCGGGTGGGACAGGGCGTAGCGGGCCTGATGCAGCAGGCTCGTGCGCTTCTTGCTGCTGGATGATCCGGCCATCGCCCTTCCCTCTTGCTGGCAACGCTGACGCCCGGACGCTACCGCTGCGGTAGCCAAGCGGTCGGGCACTTCTCGGCCACAGGCATCACAGCAGCGGTGGCCGTCCCGCTTGGGTCATCCGCCACACCGCGGCCCAGGAGATGGGCCGCCGTGGCCCGCATGGCAGCCGCAGCCCGTCGGCGAAGCCGCGCAACGTCCGCGCGGCCGCCCCCAGGCTCCTGGCTCGCGCCAGCGAGATCAGCATCCACAACCCGACGTAGACCACCGCCAGGAGGGCCGGCAGGTGGCGGCGGGCAAGGAACACCCGGTTGCGGGCCTGCAGGTACCAGAAGCTGGGATGGCGGGAGGCCGGCTGCGAGGGATGGAACACCGCCAGCTGGCCGTCGTAGCGGACCCGCCAGCCAGCGTCGATGGCCCGCCAGGCCAGGCTGAGCTCCTCGTGGGCGTAGAAGAACTCCTCGGGAAAGCCGCCGACCTGCTCCAAGACGCGACGCCGTATGACGGCCGCGCCACCGAGGAAGGTCGTGACCGCTGAGCTGCGGGCGGGATCGCCGACCCGCAGGCGGGGCACGTGGCGCCGCTGACCGGGGCGGCCAAGGGGGTCGCGCAGCCGAAGGGAGAGGATCCCGAGCCGGTCGTCGGCGGCGAAGCGCTGGCTGACGCCGCACAGCACGTCGTCTCCGGCGAACCAGCCGTCGTCGTCCAGGAAGCAGACCAACCGGCCGGCGGTCGCGGCGACGCCGACGTTGCGCCCGGCCGGGATGCCGACGTTGCGCCCGAGCCCCACCACCTTGGCCCCTTCCACGGACACGTCCTCGGCGCCGTTGACGACCACGACGACCTCGACGTCAACGTCGCGCTGGGCGATGACCGATGACACGGCGCGGCGCAACTCGACCGGCCGGTCCCCCACGGTCAGCAACACGCAGGAGAACGAGGGTGCAGGCGGTGACACGGGCGCAGGCTACGCCAGCAGGTCAGTCTTCCGCCTGGTGGCGCAGGCGGCGTTGCTGACGTCGCGCAACCCGGCGTTCCCGGCGCCGCTGGCGCCGGCGTCGCCCACGCCGCTGCTGGCGCTGCTGGCGGGGTGCCCGGCTGCGGGGCCGGCCCACCCATTCGCGGTACTGGGCCAGCACCTCGTCTGGGCTGCCGTCGGCGGCCAGCTCGCCCGCGCACAGCCACAGCACCCGCGCGCAGGTGCGCTGGATCTCGCTGAGCCGGTGGCTGACGATGAAGACCGTGCCGGCGTTGGCCTGCAGCGACCGGATGCGCTCCTCGCTGCGCCCTCGGAAGTCGGCGTCGCCGACAGCAAGCGCCTCGTCGATCAGCAGGAGGTCAGGCTGGACGGATGTCGCGATGGCGAAATGCAACCGTGCCTTCATGCCTGACGAGTACGTCCGCATCGGCAGGTCGATGAAGTCATCCAGGCCGCTGAACTCGACCACCTCGTCGAACTGCTCTTCGACCTGTTCCTGGCTCACCCCCAGCGCGAGCAGGCCCAGCTCGATGTTCCGCCGCCCGGACAATCGGGGCTGCAGCGCCGCTCCGACGCCCAGGATCACGGGCTGGCTGCGCGCGTAGATGGCCCCCTGCGTGCAGGGCAGCAACCCGGCCATCGCCTGCAGCAACGTGCTCTTGCCGGAGCCGTTTGCCCCGATCACGCCGATCACCTCGCCGGCGCGGGCCTCGAACGACACGCCGTTGACGGCCTTGATCGCCCGCGAGGCACGCAGCCTGCCGCGAGTGCTCACCAGTTCCTGCAGACCCGCCCAGCGGTCCTCGTAGACCTGGTAGATGACATGGGCGTCCTGCGCCACCAGCGTGACCGCCGAGTCGAGTGCGGGTTGCTGGTCGGCAAGGACCTGACGGGTGTCAGCCACGCCCGTAATTCCGCTCACCGGCCCGGAACACCAAGAACCCCGTGACCAGCGCGAAGATCGCCCAGCCGCCGGCACTCAGCCACAGCACGCCGTTCAGCGTCCCGTCCAGGATGATGCCGCGACCCGTCGAGAGCATGGCCCAGATGGGGTTGAGCTCGAACCACACCAGCGTCTCGGGGGTCACGAAGCGGTCAGCCAGGAACAGCACGCCGGACATATAGAACAGCAGCCGGAACACAAAGGGCAGGACATTCTGCACGTCCGGGAAGCGGTCGGTCAGCCGCGCCATCATGAACGCCATGCCGACGTTGAACACCGTCTGGATCGCGAACAGCGGGATCAGCAGCAGCCATGTCCAGTGCGGCGACTCCCCGGTAGCCAGCGCGATGACCACCATCACCGCGCCGGCGGGCAGGAAGCTCAGTCCGTGGGCCAGCACCGTGGCCAAGGGAAGGACGGCTCGCGGGAACTGGATCGAGCGGATGAAGCCCTGGTTCTTCAGCAGCGACTTCGCTCCGGCCATGATCGAGCGCTGGGTGTAGTGGAACAAGAAGACACCGACGGCCAGGAAGGCCAAAAAGTTGTCGACCCCCCGGTCGGTGCCGATGACGACGCCGAAGACCAGGTAGTACACGCCCATCTGCAACAGCGGGTTGAGCACCAGCCACAGGTTGCCCAGCACGGTGTGCATGTTCTGGGATCGCACCTCGCCCACCGCGATGGCCACGGCGAACTGCCGGCGGCGCCACAACGCCCGCAGATAGTCTGCCACGCTCGGCGTGTCGCCGAGCCGCTCAAGCGTCGCCTGTGCCGCCATACCCACCGTGCTCGGCTGCCCTTCCGGTTGGTCTCTAGGCCGAGCAAGACTCCGCCGGCACTGCCGCCAGCCTAGTCGACATCGCTTGGCGGCACCCTGTCCAGTCCGCCCCACGGCCACAACGCCGCCTGCTGACCGCGTCAGCGCAGGCGGTTCGACGACAGCACACTGAGCAGATGTCCCACGGCCACCACGCCGGCCAGCGGCACCACGATGGCGACCAGCAGCCGGGTCGCCTGCAGGCTTCCGGCGAGCGCGTCGCTGGCCGCGGCGACGCCCAACAGCAGCGACAGCTCCACGGCACCGATCGCGCGGTGGAAGCGCAGCCGCGAGGCAACGCTGCGCGCGCGGCGCACTCCCGCCGCCCTCGGGACGGCGGCGGCATCGGTGACCAGTGGCAACGCAGCGCTGGCGCGGGCCGTGCCGACCAGGTCCGTCTCGGCCTTGTTGAGCAGGACGAACACCGACCCCAGCAGGCCAAGCAGCGTCCAGCCGGCCGGGTGACCGGCGTCAGCCCGGAGACCGATCGCAGCGATGAGCGCCGCCTCCACGACGTAGTGACCGAGGCGGTCCAGGTACACCCCGACGGGCCCGGTGGTGCCCCGCCAGCGCGCAACCTCGCCGTCGCTGCAATCCAGGAGCAGGTACGCCTGGATCCCGATGACCGTCAGCAGCGCGGCCCACAACATCGGCACGGTCGCCACCGCGGCGGCGGCCAGGCCGACCAGGATCATCAGCCCCGTCAGCGTGTTGGCGGACACCGGCGTCCCGACCAGAAAACGCGTGGCGTGCAGCGACAGCCGGCGCATGTACAGCTTGCCGGCCCAGTGCTCGGCGCTGGTCCTGCCGGTCAGCGACGGCGGCTGAGCGACCGCGCGCAGCTCAGTGAGCGAAGGTCTCAATGAACGCGTCGACGCGCTTGCGCATCTGCTCGGCGTCCAGGTCGAGGTGCTCCAAGACCGTGTAGCGGTCCGGACGGGTCGACGGGCCTTCGAGCACGGCAGCCGTGAACTCGTCGGCGGTCAAACCCAAGTCATCGGGCACGCGAGGCAGCCCGTTGAGCCGGAAGCAGCGGTCCATGGTGGCCACCACCGGGTCGTCGCGCAGGTAGGAGGCGAACAGCGCCCCGACCGCCACCTGCTCGCCGTGCAACCCGGCGCTGCCGTACAGCGCGTCGATCGCGTGGCTGATCTCGTGGCACCCCCCGCTGCACGGGCGGCTGGACCCGGCCACCGACATGGCCATCCCTGACAACAGCAGCCCTTCGGCGATCACGCTGAGGAACTGGTCAGAGTCAAGGCCGTCCGAGCGGTTCATCACCGCCTCGGCGGCGCAGCGGGCGAAGGACACCGCCAGGCCATCCACGGCTTCGCCCCGCTCCCGCGCGGCGAGCAGCCAGTCACCGACGGCCGAGGCGTTGCTGACGACGTCACCGATGCCCGACCGCGTGTGGCGCACCGGGGAGGTCCGCACCAGGTCGAGGTCGACGAACACCGCGATGGGGATATGAACCCCGAAGGACCCCTTACGGCCATGGCTCTCCAGCGACGACACCGGCGACGCGATGCCGTCGTGGGACAGGTTGGTGGCCACCGCCACGAAGGGCAAGCCGGTCATGCTGGCGGCGTACTTGGCGACGTCGAGGGTCTTGCCCCCGCCGATGCCGACGACGGCGTCATAGAACTTGGAGCGCAACCGGGCGATGAGGTTCTGCGCACTGTCCAGGGTGCCGCCCTCGACCTGGAACAGCGACGCCTTGGGCAGGCTCTCGCGCATCGTCTCGGCGATCGACTCTCCCTGCCCCGGTCCCACGGCGATGGCGACCTCGCCGGCGGCCGAGATGCGCCCGTCGGCGAGCAGGGGGGCGAGGCCGGACACCGCGCCGGCGCTGATCTCGATGGCGACAGGCGCGGCGACCGTGCGGGCCAGCAGTGGCATGTCAGTCCCCTTCCAGCTGCGGGGCCAGAACCCGCGCGCGGTTTAGGTCGTCGTGGTTGTCGACCTCGACCCAGTCGACCGCCCCGATGGCGGCCGTACGGATGGTCTCTCCCCAGTCGGCGTACTGCTGGTAGCCGTCCTCGTAGTACAGCGTCGTGTCGCGCTCATAGGTTGCCTGCAAGGCTTGCGCCAGCCGGGGTACAGCGGCGGATTCGATCAGGGTCACGCCGATGTACTCGCCGTGGACGGCGTCTGGGTCCAGGGCCTTGTTGATGCGCAGCAGCTTGTCGTCGCCGTCGAGCAGCACCTTCATCTCCTCTTCGGCCAAGGACTTGTGGTCATCCAGCGCCAGCATGATGGGCGCGGCACCTCGGGCCTCCAGCAGTCGCCGCTCGACGGCGGCGGGGTGCACCGTGTCACCGTTGACCAGCAGCCCGCCGTCGGCCAGCTCGTGGCGCGCGAGCCACAGCGAGTAGGCGTTGTTCCAGTCGTGGTGGTGGTCGTTGAAGACGGTCCGCAGCGATACGTCGTAGGTCTTCTCCAGCTCAGGCACCCGGCGTTCGATCGCGTCGGCCGCGTGGCCGGTCACGATCACGACCTCGCTGATGCCGACCGCGCGCAGGTTTCGCAGCGCCAGCTCCAAGATCGATCGGTCTCCGTCGACGGGCAGGAGCGTCTTGGGCAGATCGTCGGTGAGCGGCCGTAACCGCATGCCGCCACCAGCGGCGAGGACGACGCCGATCATGCAGGCCTCTCCAGCTGCGGACGTTTCGAGGGCGTACAGGGCCTGCACACCATACGGCCGAAGCCGCGATGAGCGGCCTGTACCAGAGGTCGGACTCCTACCGCCCGACCAGAAAGCCCCATCCCCAGGCGTGGTGCATCGTGGCGAAGACCAGCGGGAGGCGCGCCACCTCCTGTCGGTTGTTTCCGGCCAACGCCGACGCGACCGCCGTGGCCAGCAGGTAGCCGCCAGGCACCACCAGGAACCGCCGGCGCCCGGTGGTGGCCAAGATCAGGCTGCTGGCGTTGGCGATCAAAGCCGCCGGCGCGGCCAGCTGGCGGGCACGCAGCGACCGAGGGTGCTGGCGCACCACCGCTCGCTTGTACCGTCCGTACTCGCGGTACTGCCGGGCGAGCGCCGGGAGCGAAGATCGGGGGCGGTAGTCCACCACCAGCCTCGGATCGAACCAGACCACGCCGCCGCTGTCGCGGATGCGCCAGTTCAGCTCGTAGTCCTGGTTGCGTCGCAAGCGCTCGTCGAAGCCGCCAACCCGCTCCAGGGCCGCCCGGCGGAACACTCCCAGGTAGACGGTGTCGGTCGGTCCCGGATGGCCGCCGTAGTGAAAGGCGGCGTTGCCAACGCCGAAGCGGGAGGTCATGGCCGCTGCCACAGCCTGCTCGAACGGCGTCTGACCGCAGGCGTGCTGGATACCGCCGACGTTGTCCGCAGCGGTGGTCTGCAACGTCTGCACGGCGCGGCGTAAGTAGCCCGGCGGCAGGACGGCGTGGCTGTCGACGCGAGCCACCACCGCACCGCCACTGGCGGCGATGGCAGCGTTCAGTGCCGACGGGGTCGTGCCTGGCGGATTGTCCACCACCGTCATCCGGTCGTCGGCCTCGGCGAGCTGGCGGGCCAGCGCCTCGCTGTCGTCGTCGGACGGGCCGACGGCGATGATCAGCTCGAGGCGGCCCGGGTAATCCTGCGACAGGACAGCGCCCACCGAGTGGCGTAGATCGCGCGCGCCGTTGCGCAGCGGCATGACGACGGAGATGTCCGGCCACTCAGGGGCCACGGTGTCGCTGGGCGTCAGCTGGTCGAAGGCGGTCATGGCGTGCAGCAGCGCCGACCTCGGGGTCGGCTCAGCAGTCCTGGTTGGGTGCCGGGACGGCGCCCCGGTAGGTCGGTTCCGGCTCTGGCGCAAGCGCGGCGGCAGGCGCGGGCCGAGCGGCCACCTGCTGGAGCCGGGCGACATCGGCATCGGCGCCCATCAGCACCGTCAATCGCTGGCCCGGCCGGGCCTGCACCAGTCGAGCGCCGCGGAACAGCCTGGCCACGAGCCGGGCCTCCTCACGTCGCTGCCCCGGGTAACGGATGAGGCTTCGGCGCAGGCCATTCCGGGCCGCGTTGTCGACGCTGGTGACCGTGAAGCCGCGCGAGCGCAGGGCGTCCGCCGCCGCCGCGGCCAGACCAGTGCGGTTCGTGCCGTTGCGCACCACCAGGCTGGGAACGTCGGCGATCCGGACGTCAGCGGCGCCCCGGCGACCGAGTGCCGCTGGGGCGGCCACCGCCTCCCGAAACGCCGCGAACAGCGCCTCGGACCGCTCCGGGTCGGCGACCACGTAGGCGACGCCGCCGATGATGCGGTTGAACGCCGGCACGGTGCGAGTGTCGATGCTGTCGGAGGACAGGTCCCGGAAGCTGAACGCCAGCTGGCGCATGACAGCCAGCGTCAGACCTCTGTCAGCGTCGATTGCCTCGCCAACCGCGTCCACCAACCGGAACAGCCTCGGAATGTCAAGGGCGATGCGCGCGCTGGTCAGCTGGCCGACGACCTCGCGCAGGAACCGCTGCTGGCGGGCGATGCGCCCAAAGTCGTCGTCGATCTTTCGCACGCGGACGAATCCCAACGCCTGCCGCCCGTCGAGGGTGACGCACCCCGCCGGCAGATCGATGTTGGCGTCATCGTCTTGGATCGGCTCGTCGAGGTACAGCCGCACGCCCCCCAACGTGTCGACCATGTCGACAAAGCCCTGGAAGTCCATGGAGGCGTAGTGGTTGATCTCGATGCCGGTGAGGTCGGTGATGGTTTCCACCAGACAGGACGGGCCACCGTCACCGTTGGCCTCGCCGATCTCGAACGCGCCGTTGATCCGGCCCTGGGTCCCATCACAGCGGGTCACCAGCAGGTCGCGCGGGAAGGACAGCATCGCCGCCCCCTCCCGCAGGGGATCCAACTGCAGCAAGATGATCGTGTCGGTGCGCGTGCCCTCGAAGCTGCCCGTGCTCAGGTTCTTGCGAGTCTTGCGGTCAAGGCCCGCGCGACTGTCGGATCCCACCAGCAGCACATTGCGGACCTCGCGGACCTCGTCGATCTGCACCACTTCCTCGGCACGGGCCCGCGCCTGGCGCGGTTGGACCGGGGTGATGCCCTTCACGTCGACCCGGTCGATCTGGTTGTTGCCGTACCACAGCAGGGCCGCGCCGGTGCCGGCGGCCCCGAGCCCGCACAGGGCCAGCACCGCGGCCAACGCAACCCCGAAACGGCGCCAGTTCAGCGCACCGTGCTGGCGGTGACGGCCGCCGGGCTTCGTCGGTCCGAACCGCCCGGTTTGCAGGTCTGGAACCCCCCCAGGCAACGTGGTTCGTCAACCCCTTCGACCGCAGAGACGTTCCTCCCGACGTTAGCAGCCCACGACGTTGCCATTCACGGCAGAGCCTGGCCACAATGACGGTGCCTCAGGGGCGTGTGGCGGCTTTTGTGCCAGAATGACACCCGCCGTAACCGCGGCGGTCAACCGGCAAAGAGGAACCAGCGTGACGAGGCAATACGCGAAGGTCGCTGGCGTGGTAATCGTGCTCATCGGCGTGGTCGGGCTCATCGCCGGCGAACGTTCCCTGGGCGGGGTCCTCAACATCGACATCGCCGAGGACCTTATCCACCTGGTGACCGGTGGGTTGATGGCCTATGTCGGCTTCTCCACCCGAGATGCTGACCTGTTGCGAAAGGTCGTCGGTGGCCTAGGCGTCGTCTATCTGATCGTCGGACTGCTCGGGTTCGTGGTGCCAACGCTGTTCGGTCTGCTGCCCAGCGGGTACAGCGTCGTGGACAACCTGATCCACCTGCTCCTGGGGGTCGCGGGCATCTACCTGGGCTACTTCGCAACCCAGCAGCACGCAACCACGCGCTGAGCGTCGGTATCGACAACATCGCCGCGCTGTGCCGCGAACGTGTCACCGACCGCGGCCACGCCCCCTTCCTGACCTACTACGACGACGCCACAGGAGAGCGTACGGAGCTGTCGTACGCCACCTTCGACAACTGGGCGTCCAAGACCGCCAATCTGCTGAACGAAGAACTCGGCGTCGGCCGCGGCACGGACGTCTGGCTGACCGTGACCGATCACTGGACCGCCGCGGTCGTCATGGTGGCCTGCTGGAAGCTGGGCGCGGTCGTGCACCCGGCCCGGAACCCCGCTGCTCGGGCCGACCAGGTCGTGGTGGTCGACGAAGCCGGTGCCTCCGCCACATCGCATCCGGTGGCCCGGCTGCTCACACTGGGACGTGGGATGGGAGGACGCACGGGCGCTGCGGTGCCCGGGCTCGCGTTCGGCGACGAGGTATCGGCCTTCGCCGACGACTATGACGACCCCGACGTCACGCTCGACGACCTCGCGCTGGTGATCGGTGGGGCAACCTTGCGACAAGGCGAGCTTCTGGCGGCCGCGGCAGCCACGGGATCACTGCACCGCGACGACCGGCTGCTGGCAACCCGCCCGCTGGAGTCCGCCGCAGCGATCTTGGACGGCCTGGTTGCTCCGCTGGTGGCCGGCGCCTCGGTGGTGTGGTCGGTGGCGACGGCCCCCGACTCGCTGGAGCGGCGAGTCGACGAAGAGCGGGTGACCGTGCTGCCGAGGCCGGACCGTTGATCGCGCTCGGCGTCTAGAGTGCCGCCATGACATTGATTCGCAGGTTGAACGCCGCGCTGGCACGGGTGACCGGGTACGAGATTACCCGTGCCGGCGCCGCCGAGAGGGTGAAAGAGCTGCAGCGGGTCCAGCGCAAGGAGCGCCAGCGCATGGCGCGTGAGGCCGAGCGCAGCAGCAAGCGGGAGGCCCAACGCAAGGCCAAGCGTGCCGCCGCGCGGAAGGCCAAGCGGACGGCGGAGCGACAGAGCGAGAAGACCGGCGAGCGCAAGGCCGCGCGCGCGGCGCAGCGTCGGGAACAGCGGGCGACCAACGCCACCTTCCCCGACGACTACGACGAGGACGCCCGTGAGGTCATCCGCGCCGTGAAGCCATGGACGATGACCTCACGGGAAAAGGTGTACGGCCTGGTCCTGGCCACCCGCTACATCACCCGGCATCACATCCCCGGTGACATCGTCGAGTGCGGCGTCTGGCGGGGCGGCAGCATGCAGGCCGCGGCCCTGACCCTGCTCAGCCTGGGCGACACCCATCGGCATCTGCACCTGTTCGACACCTTCGAGGGGATGCCGCCTCCTGGTGACATGGATCTGCGCAAGGACGGTCGCCCCGCCGAGGACCTGCTCGCCGAGAAGGGCAAGCAGCACAAGGTCTGGGCGGTCGCGACCCTTGACGATGTGCAGGCTGGCATGGCGCAGATCGAGTATCCGCAGACCCAGGTGCACTACCACGCGGGGATGGTCGAGGAGACGATCCCCGACCAGGCCCCCGAGCAGATCGCCATCCTGCGCCTGGACACCGACTGGTACGAGTCCACCAGGCACGAGCTGGCGCACCTGTACTCGCGCCTGTCATCCGGTGGCGTGCTGATCCTGGACGACTACGGTCACTGGGAGGGAGCGCGTCGCGCCGTCGACGAGTTCCTGGAGGAGACCGGGGCCCGGCTGCTGCTGCTGCGCGCCTCTTCCGGGCGGATCGCGGTCAAGCCCTGAGCGCGCCGGTGGCTGCCCTTACAGCTTGCCGAGGAGCTGGCGGGCGATCACCACGCGCTGGATCTGCTGCGTGCCCTCGTAGATCTGCGTGATCTTGGCGTCGCGCATGTAGCGCTCGACCGGGTAATCCTTGACGTAGCCGTAACCGCCCAGGATCTGCACCGCGTCGGTGGTCACCTTCATCGCGACGTCGCCGGCCTTGCATTTGGCGTAGGCGCTGAACAGCGTCAGGTCGGCGTCGCCTCGGTCGGCTTTGGCGGCGGCGACGTACACCAGCTGGCGGGCGGCCTCGGTCTCCATGGCCATATCGGCCAGCATGAACTGCAGCCCCTGGAACGAGCCGATCGGCCTGCCGAACTGTTCGCGCTCCTTCATGTAGCCGGTGGCGTAGTCGATCGCGCCCTGAGCGATCCCGACGGCCTGGGCACCGACGATGAGGCGGGTGTGGTCGAAGGCCTGCATCGCGTAGGTGAAGCCTTTGCCCTCCTCGCCCACCAGACGGTCGGCGGGAATGCGGCAGTCGTCGAAGTGCACCTGGCAGGTCGGTGAGCCCTTGATGCCCAGCTTGTCCTCGGACTTGCCCACCGAGAAGCCAGGGTCGTCGGCCTGGACCAGAAAGGCCGAGACACCGCGGGCGCCGGCATCGGGATCGGTCTTGGCCAAGACGGTGTACAGCCGCGAGGCGCCGGCCATCGAGATCCACACCTTGGTGCCGTTGAGCACGTACGCGTCGCCGTCGCGCCTGGCGGTCGTCAGCATGCTGGCCGGGTCTGAGCCGGCTCCGGCCTCCGAGATGCAGTAGGAGATCAGGTCCTCGCCGGAGGCGATGCGCGGGAACCAGGCCTGCTTCTGCTCCTCGGTCGCGCCCATCAGCAGCGGCACGCTGCCCAGCTTCTGCACCAGGGGGATGACCGAGGAGGACGCGCACACGCGGGCGACCTCCTCCACCAGCAGCGCGAACGTCAGCGTGTCAGCTCCCGCGCCGCCATACGCCTCGGGGACGTGCAGGCCGAGCAATCCGTTGGACGCCAGGACCTCCTTGACGTCCCAGGGAAACTCGGCCTTCTCGTCGATCTCGGCCGCCCGGGGGGCGATCCGGTCCACGGCGATCTGGCGCACCACCTCGCGGAAGGACTGCTGATCGGCGTCGAGGGCGAAGGTGGTCACAGCGGCCTACCTGGTCGGCGGAACTGTAGGACCGCGCAGTCTAACGA
>JALZLC010000216.1 GCA_030858885.1 Actinomycetota bacterium | reverse complement strand
TGCAACAGTGCGGCTGATCAGCTGGGCTGATCGGCTACGGCTGGTGGCTGCGCTGCTCTGCTTCGTGACCTGAGGCCTCGGCGCGTGCCTTCTCGGCCTCGGCTTCCTTGGCGGCGGCGTCCCGCTTTGCGTCGGCCTTAAGTTCGGCCGCACGGCTGAACTTTCACTCGGGGGTCATCCTGCCGATGCAGCGGGGTTGTGCACCTGTTGTCCGGATTGCCTAGGCTGGCCGCGATCCCCAAGCCTCCTGGCTATTTCGACGTCCCCCGAGACGTTCCCCGAAAGGATTCGCATGCTCCGCGCTGTCTCACGCATGGCCATGGTGCTGTGCGCCCTGTCCCTCGGCCTCTCGGCGCTACCGGCGCTGGCCGCTCCCGGTGGGGTGGTCATCAGCGAGTTCCGCTTCCGCGGGCCGGCGGGCGGCAACGACGAGTTCGTCGAGCTGCACAACACCGGTTCCTCTCCCGTCCCGATCGGCGGCTGGCAGCTGCAAGGCTGTGTCGCGGCGAGCGGTGCCCCGTCGCCCCGGTCCACCGTGCCGGCCGGGACGAGCCTCCCAGCGGGTGCCCACTACCTGTTCGCCAACGCCAACGCTGCCGACGGCTACAGCGGCAGCGCCATTCCGGACGCCACCTACGGGACGGGGCTGTCAGATGAGGGCGGCGCTCGCATCACGGCCGCGGACGGAACTGTGAGAGATGGCGTCGGGTCCAGCAGTGGCGCCGTCGATCAGTGCCGGGAGGGATCTGGACTGAGCCTTCCGTCGGCCAACGGCGATAACGGCTTCGAGCGGCGCGCTGGCGGGACGCAGGACACCGACGACAACGCCGCGGACTTCGCCGGCCCGAAGGCCTCGCAGCCTCAGAACCTGTCGGGTGACGAGGTGGAACCCGACCCCGAACCCGAGCCCACCCCGATCAACCAGATCCAGGGCGCCGGCGCAGCCTCGCCGTTGAGCGGCCGGACCGTGGTTGTCGAAGGCGTCGTCACCGGCGTCGACGACGAGATCGGCGCCAGCTTCAGCGGGACCTTCCCCGAGGACGCCGGCATCTTCATCCAGTCGCTTGCCGCCGACGAAGACACCAACCCGGCCACCAGCGAGGGCATCTTCATCGGCTACGTGCGCGACCGCGACTTCTACCAGCCAGGAATGGTCGTCACCACCCAGGGCCAGGTCAAGGAGAAGTTCGGCTTCACCATGATCTCGGAGGACTTCGGTCTCGAGCCGGAGATCATCGGCACGGCGGACGTGCCGGCTCCGGTGACCATCGACCCGGCGCTGGCCGCCGCGCAGGACCCATTCGACCGCGCGTACTTCGAGACGCTGGAGGGCATGCGCGTGCGCCTGGCCACCGGCACCGCGAACTCGGGCGGAACCAACAAGTTCGGCGAGTTGTTCCTGACCCCGGGCACCGAGCGGAACCGGGTGTTCCGCACCGACCCCGCTCCCGACCTGCTGGCCACCGACGCCGACGCCGGCGCTGGCGACCCGAACAACCCGTTCAAGCCGGCGGCGCCGTCGACGACCCTGGTCCGCGGTGACCTGTTCGACCGCGTCGACGACGTCGTCGGGCCGTTCGCGTTCTCCTTCAGCCACTTCAAGATCATGGTCCAGGAGGGCAACCTGCCGACGGTCACCGACGGACCGACCGAATTCCCGTTCTCCCTCGCCCCAGCCGGGGCCAACCAGCTGCGCGTCGCCTCGTTCAACGTCGAGAACTTCTTTCCGCCCGGCATCGAGCTCGACCTGAGCGACGTGACCAAGGAGGAGTTCGACGAGAAGCGCGACCGCCTGGCCGACGCGATCAGTGACCTGCTGGACCGCCCGGCCGTGCTGGCCGTACAGGAGGTCTACGACAAGGCGACACTGCAGGCGCTGGCCGACGACCTCGGCGGCTACACGGCCTACCTGGAGGAGGGCAACGACGAGCGTGGCATCGACGTGGGCTTCCTGATCGCCGATGGGATCGAGGTTGGCGACGTGACCCAGTACGGCAAGGACGCGACCGGCCCTGAGGGGTTCAGCTGCTCGGACGTTCGTGGTGGTCTGTATGACCGTCCGCCGCTGGCCATCGAGGTCAGCGACGGGGCGTTCGCCGCCACCGTCTTCAGCAACCACTTCTCGTCGAAGTCCGCGCCCGACGAGTGCCGGCAGGCGCAGGCGGCGTTCCTGGAGGACATCGTCGCCGAGCTGGAAGACGAGGGCCGTGAGGTGATCGTCACGGGCGACCTCAACGCCTTCGAGGACGAATCCGCCCTGGACGAGTTCACCGACGGTGGGACCACGCTGCGAAACCTGTGGTCCGACGCACCCGCCGAGGAGCGCTACAGCTTCGCCTTCTCCGGCAAGCTGCAGACGCTGGACCACATGCTGGTCACCGAAGGCCTTGACGACCGGGTGGACGACTTCCGTTACGCCCACTTCGACAACGACTACTACGAGCGCGAGGACCCCACCGACGGACACCACGTCGCAGACCACGACCCGCCGCTGGGGACGTTCTCGACCTCGCCGTGCGCCGACCCCGACGCGCGCGAGACGGTGATCGTTGAAGGTACCGACACCGACGTGCCCAACCGCGAGCTGGACAACGGCTGCACTATCAACGACGCGCTGCCGCGGCGCGCGGACTTCGACAAGAAGGGCGACTACGTCGCCGCGGTCTCGGCCAAGACCAACGAGCTGAAGGCCGACGGCGTCATCAGCGGCCGCGAGAAGGGCCAGATCATGCGCGTCGCGGCCAAAGTCGACTGACGAGAGGCGGCGGCCGTGTCCCAGCTGACGCACAAGGTCTGGATGGACCGGGCGTTGGCCGAGGCCAAGCTCGCCCTGGCCCACGACGACGTCCCTGTTGGGGCGGTCGTGGTCCAGGGCGGGCGGGTGATCGCGCAGGCGCACAACCGCCGTGAGGTCGATTCGGATCCCACGGCGCACGCCGAGTTGCTGGCCGTCCGCGCGGCGGCCTCGGCGCTCGGCTCCTGGCGACTGGAGGGTTGCACGCTGTACGTCACGCTGGAACCGTGCGCAATGTGCGCCGGGGCGCTGGTGCTCGCCCGCCTGCCGGAACTGGTCTACGGCGCGGCCGACCCGAAGGCGGGCGCCGCCGGTTCGCTGATGGATCTTGTGCGCGAGCCGCGACTCAACCACCGTGTCGAGGTGGTGACCGGCGTTCTGATCGAGGAATGCGCGGCGGTCCTGAGAACCTTCTTCCGGGCACGCCGTGCGCGGTCGCCGCTGCCGGGGCCCCGCTGATACCCTGCCCGCCGCAAGCGGTGGAGTCGCATAGACCGGCCTAGTGCGCGGCACTCGAAATGCCGTAAGGGGGCAACTCCTTCGTGGGTTCGAATCCCACCTCCACCACCGACTGCCGCCTGGGTTCTCGTGCCCGCCATGGTGGCCAATGTTCGAGGTGGCGCGGTCAGGCCGGTGGGCTGATGGTGGGTAGCGTGCCGATCAGCAGGTCGCTACCCGCCGCACTGACGCCGGAGTCAACCCTTGTTGACAGGGCGGGCTCGTCAATGTAGATTGACAGCCATGAGCGAAGCGACCAAGCTGGCAGCAGCCGCCAGCAGCACAGACCCTCGCGTGGGCCTCGGCGCCGTCGCCGCTCTCCGGCGCCTGCTGGAAAGCCTCGAGGCACTGCAGGTCGACCACGCCAGGGAGCGCGGCTGGTCGTGGCAGGACATCGCCGAGGCGCTGGGAGTGACCAAGCAGGCGGTGCACAAGAAGCACGGCACTCGCGTACTGCGCAGGGGGCGATAACCATGTTCGAGCGGTTCACCGACCGCGCCCGCGCCACCGTGGTGCTGGCTCAAACTCAGGCCCGCGACCTGCGCGCGGCCCACATCGGCACCGAGCATCTCCTGTTAGGTCTGCTCGCCGAGGAAGACGGTGTCGCCGCCAGCGTGCTGCGGTCGGCCGGTCTGACCATCGAACAGGTCCGCGAAGAGATTCCGCGCGTGGTCGGAGCTTGTGGGCTTGGCCTCGAGGACGCCGATGCGTTACGGGCGATCGGGATTGACCTGGGCACGGTGCGAGCTCGGGTCGAGGAGGCGTTCGGCCCGGGGGCGCTGGACCGCGCCGTGCAGCGTCGCCGACGGCGGTGGCGACGCGGCGGCACCGGGTCGTTCGGCCACATCCCGTTCTCACCGCGTGCCAAGAAGGCGCTCGAGCTCTCCTTGCGCGAGGCGCTGCGGCTGCGACACAACTACATCGGCACAGAGCATGTGCTGCTCGGCCTGCTCAGAGAGGGCCAAGGTGTCGCCGCCCTTGTGCTCACCCGCTGCGGTATCAGCCACGACGACCTGCGCCGGCGGATCCTCGCCGCGGTCGGCAAGGCGGCCTGACCCAGCGCGGGACCCTGGCCCGTGCGGGGACGAGGATCTGAGGCAGGAGGGGCGGAGCCGGAGAGATTCGAACTCTCGAGGGTGTTGCCACCCTACGGCCATTCCAAGACCGCGCCATAGGCCTGACTAGGCGACGGCTCCAGTGTTGTGTCCTA
>JALZLC010000192.1 GCA_030858885.1 Actinomycetota bacterium | reverse complement strand
GCAAGCCGGCGAGGCTGTGCGCCTCGGCCCGACACCACCGTCCGAGTCGTACCTGTCGATCGCCCGCGTCGTGGAAGCGGCCAGGCGCACCGGCGCGCAGGCGATCCACCCCGGGTACGGCTTCCTGTCGGAGAACGCCGCGTTCGCCCGCGCCTGCGCCGAGGCGGGCATCACCTTCATCGGACCGCCCCCCGAGGCCATGGAGGCGATGGGCGACAAGATCAGCGCCAAGCTCGCGGCCGAGGCCGCCGGCGTGCCGGTGGTGCCTGGGATCCATCGACCCGGCATGACCGACGCGGAGCTGGCGGCCGCGGCCGACCAGGTCGGCTTCCCGCTGCTGGCCAAGGCGGCTGCCGGCGGGGGTGGCAAGGGCATGCGGATCGTGCGGTCGCCGGGCGAGCTACCGGCCGCCCTGGCCGCGGCCCGCCGGGAGGCGCTGGCGGCGTTCGGCGACGGCGACCTACTGCTGGAGCGCTACGTCGAGCACCCGCGCCACATCGAGATCCAGGTGCTGGCCGACACGCATGGCAGCGTCGTGCACTTGGGCGAGCGCGAGTGCAGCCTGCAGCGGCGGCACCAGAAGGTCGTCGAGGAGTGCCCCTCACCGCTGCTGGACGCTGCCCGACGCGAGCGCATGGGGACCGCGGCGGTCGAGGTTGCGCGGGCCTGTGGCTACGTCGGCGCCGGGACCGTGGAGTTCATCGTCCCAGCCGACGACCCCGAAGCGTTCTTCTTCCTGGAGATGAACACCCGCCTACAGGTCGAGCATCGCGTCACCGAGCAGGTCTACGGCCTTGACCTGGTCGAGTGGCAGCTGCGAATCGCCGCCGGCGAGCCACTGGCGCTGGCGCCGGAACAGCTGCGACCGTCCGGCCACGCCATCGAGGCGCGCATCTACGCCGAAGATCCCGCGCGCGGATTCCTGCCGACGGGCGGGCGGATCCTGGCATTGCGCCAGTTCGATGACCCCAGCGTGCTGGTCGACTCCGGCGTGCAGGTGGGCACGTTCGTCGGCAGCGCCTACGACCCCCTGCTGGCCAAGGTCGTGGCCCATGGCCAGGATCGCCACGCTGCCCTGCAGGCGCTGGACGCCGCCCTGGCCGACTACCTGGTGCTCGGTGTCACCACCAACGTGGCCTTCTTGCGCCGCCTCCTGGCCCACCCCGACGTGCAGGCGGGGCGCCTCGACACCGGCTTGATCGAGCGGGACATCGACGCCTTCCTTCCCCTAATGCCCCCCGAAGCCGTCCTGGCGGCGGCGGCGCTGGCACGCGTGCTGGAGCTGGAACCGGTCGCGGACGGCCCCGTCGACCCCTTCGACGTGCCCAGCGGCTGGCGTGTCGGCGAGCATGCCTGGACGTCCTACCAGGTGCGAACCGGTGACGCCCCACCGGTCGAGGTGCGGGTGCGCGGGCGAGCGGCTTCGGCGCAGGTCATCGTGGGCAGCGGCCGCGCCCTGCCCGCCGAGGCCCGGTGGAGCGACGGCTGGCTGCACGACCCCAGCCTGTCGGTGGTGGTCGACGGCGCCCGCGCCACGTACCTGTACGCCGAGGACGGTGACGTCGCCTGGCTGGGGCGCGACGGCAGCACCTGGGCACTGCGCGAGTCCGACGAGCTCGCCGCGGCCCGGCACGGCGACGAGACGTCGATCAGCGGTGAGCTGCTCTCCCCGATGCCGGGGACGGTGACGCTGGTGGCGGTCAACGCCGGCGACATGGTTACGGCCGGGCAGACGGTGCTGGTGGTGGAGGCGATGAAGATGGAGCACGCCATCGCCGCACCCCTCGACGGTGTGGTGAGTGTGCTGCACGTGCACGGGGGTGAGCAGGTCACCATGGACCAGCCGCTTGCCGCGGTCGAGCCCAGCGACCTTGGCCGCGAGCGGTGAGGCAGCCATCCGTCTTCGTTGAGGAGGGACTGCCCGAGTACGTCACGATCTACGAGGTCGGTCCCCGAGACGGACTGCAGAACGAGGCCCGGCCCGTGCCGACCGCCACCAAGATCGAGTTCGTGCACCGCCTGGTCGACGCCGGCCTTGCGGTCGTGGAGACCACGAGCTTCGTGCGGCCGGAGTGGGTGCCCCAGCTGGCCGATGCCGGCGACGTGTTGGCCGGGTTACGGCATCGCCCAGGTGTCCGCTACCCGGTGCTGGTGCCCAACGAGCGAGGTCTGGTCCGCGCGCTGGAAGCGGGCGTGGAGGAGATCGCCATCTTCGCCAGCGCCACCGAGTCGTTCGCGCGGCGCAACCTCAACCGCGGCATCGCCGAGTCGTTGTCGATGTTCGCTCCCGTCGCCGCGCAGGCGTTGGCGTCCGGTCTGCGGGTGCGCGGCTACCTGTCCATGTGCTTCGGCGACCCCTGGGAGGGTGCGGTCGACCCCGGGTCGGTGGTGGACGTCAGCGGCCGGCTGCTGGAGATGGGGTGCGCCGAGGTGAGCCTGGGCGACACGATCGGCGTGGCCACGGCGGGGCAGGTGACCGCGCTGCTGGACACCTTCGAGGCGGCTGGGATCGGCCCTGACCGCCTGGCGGTGCATTTCCATGACACCTACGGCCAGGCCCTGGCCAACACCGTGGCCGCGCTGCGCCGGGGGGTCACGGTGGTCGACGCTTCGGCCGGTGGGCTCGGCGGCTGCCCCTATGCGGAGTCGGCCACGGGCAACCTGGCCACCGAGGACCTGGTGTGGCTGCTGCACGGCCTCGGCATCACCACCGGCGTCGACCTGCAGCGACTGGTGGCGACCTCGGTCTGGATGGCCGCTGCGCTGGGGCGACCAAGCCCCTCGCGTGTCGTGCAGGCCCTGGCCGGCGACGGCGATGCCTGAGCCGCGCGGCGCCGGGCGCTCGGGTGGGCTGCTGTTCCTCGCCGTGGGTGTGTTCGTGGCCTACCTGGTGGTGCGCACCGTGGCTGGAGTCTTCAAGGTGGTCCTGCTCAGCATCCTCGTCGTCTTGCTGGTGCTGCTGGCTCGCGACGTGCTTCGCCGCCGCTGAGTCGTTGCCGCTGGGCTGGCTGAGCCGGCCGTAAACTCGTGAACTCCTCGACGAAGGATTGGCGCGCCATGGCGATCTCGTTCCAGCTGACCGACGAGCAGGAGGAGCTGCGGCGCGTCGTCCGGCAGTTCGCCACCGACAAGGTGGCGCCACGAGCGCAGGAGATGAACGCCCGCCGCGAGTTTCCCCTCGACCTGGTGCAGGAAATGGGCGCGATGGGCCTGTTCGGGCTGCCGTTCCCCGTCGGGTACGGCGGCTCTGGCGGCAGCTACCTCGATCTGTGCCTGGCCATCGAAGAGATCGGCCGCGTCGACCAGTCGCTCGGGATCACGCTGGAGGCCGCGGTAGGGCTGGGCGCCATGCCGATCTGGAAGTTCGGCACCGAGGAACAGAAGCGGCAATGGCTGCCGGGGCTGGCCGAAGGCGCTGCGCTCGCGGGTTTCGGTCTCACCGAGCCGGGTGGCGGGTCCGACGCCGGCGGGTTGCGCACGACCGCGCGCCGCGACGGCGACGAGTGGGTCATCAACGGTTCCAAGCAGTTCATCACCAACGTCGGCACCGACATCTCGGCCTTCGTGACCATCACGGCCGTCACCGAGGCGGATCCCCGTGCGGTGACCAACTTCATCGTCCCGACCGGCACGCCCGGCTACACGATCGGGTCGGGATATGCCAA
The DNA here is from genome assembly GCA_030858885.1 of Actinomycetota bacterium. The sequence goes on along the minus strand of JALZLC010000192.1, from coordinate 757 downwards.
GGTCGGCTGGCAGGCCTCGGACACCCGCGATCTGTACTTCGACGACTGCCGCGTTCCCGCCGCCAACCAGCTGGGTGCCGAAGGCAGGGGCTTCGCCAACTTTCTGGCGATCCTCGACGAGGGACGTATCGCCATCTCGGCGCTGGCCGCCGGTTCCATCCAGGGCTGCATCGACGAGTGCCTGCGCTACGCCTCGGAGCGGGAAGCCTTCGGCAAGCCGATCGGCAGCTACCAGGCCGTGGCCTTCAAGATCGCCGATATGCAGGTGGCCGCGCAGCTGTCGCGTGACGCCTACTACCGGGCCGCGTGGCTGCTGAAAGCGGGCAAGCCGTTCAAGAGCGCGGCGTCGGTGGCCAAGCTGTACTCCTCGGAGGCGGCGGTGGACGCCGCCCGGCAGGCCTGTCAGATCTTCGGCGGTTACGGGTTCACCACCGAGTATCCGGTTGGCCGCTTCTATGCCGACGCTAAGATCCTCGAGATCGGCGAGGGCACGTCGGAGGTGCAGCGCATGCTGATCGCTCGCGACCTCGGTCTGCCGCGCGGCTGAGATCAGGCGCGGCGGATCCTGAGCAGCTCGCCGAGCTCCGGACTGCGCAGCGCCCACGCGACACCCAGGTACACCGCGCCGCCGAGCGCCACCAGCAAGCCGGTGCGCACAAAGCCGACCAGCACCTGCTGCGAGGGGGGCCAGGCCGCGGCGGACGCGACCAGGGCCACGGCCATGACCGCCGAAGCCGCGACGGCGGTGGCCGTGGCG
>JALZLC010000119.1 GCA_030858885.1 Actinomycetota bacterium | reverse complement strand
TGCTGCTGAGCACCTTGGACGCCAGCTGGGAGGCCTGCGAGGAAGCGTCGGACCCGAGTTCCTTTCCGTCACACACCTCGGGGTGGGCGGCGGCCGGCAAGGGCACGGCCAGCAGCATCGAGAAGGCAAGGGCGAGGGCAAGGCAGAGGCGGAGACCGCGGGACTTGCGTCGTACCATCGTGAACCCTTCGTTTCGTGTCGAGCGGGGGATGCCGGCGGGGGCGCGGCGACGTGCAGCGGATGGTGGGACGTGAGCCTAGGCCGGTCGCCGGGCAGGGAACAAGGGGTTCCGGCGGGTTTGTGAAATCAGTTGGTCGGCCGTGTCCGCCGCTGGTCAGACTGACCGTCGGCCGCGCGGGGTACCAACGACGCCGAGGAGGTGCGCCATCAGCGACGCTCAGCAGGTTCCTGGCCCCGCCGCCGACAACAACGAGCGGATTGCTGCCCGGTCCAGCGATGATTTCGCGCGCCTCCCGCGCGAGGAGGTCACGCCGATTCCTGAGCCGGGCGCAGGCCCGGGGGGCGGGCTGGACTCGGGGCTCAACAAGCCGCTGCTCACCGTCGCCGTCGGCTTCGCGCTGACCTTTGCCACCTTCGTGATTCGCAGTCCCGTGCCGCTGATCCTTGGCCTGCTGCTGGTAGTCGGTGGGATGGTCTGGAGCAAGCTGTCGCAGGGTCGCGGCTCGGGTTCGGGGCTGGGTCCGGTCACGATTCGCCGAGATTGACCCGCCGATCAGGCCGGCGCTACCGCCGCCACCACAGCGTCGTCATCTGTCGGGTCTCCGGCACACCGTCCGCCATCAGCGCCGCGCGGATCTCGGCGTCGCGCTCAGCCGGCAGGCACAGCCGGCGCCGCACGAACGCGACGACATCGTCGCCTCCAGCGCCCCACGGTGACGGCTGGGACCAGCGGGTCACCTGCGCGCGGATCCCGAGCTCCTCCAGCGCGGGCAACAGGTCGTCGACGGTCGGCCCCGGCGGACGCTCCAGCCCGTGCAGCTGGCGCCACAACGGCACCTGCCAGGCCAGCGGGTGGGCGGCGGTCTGCTCCACCACCACCCCCCGTCCCGCCGCCGCCGTCAAGGCCAGGACGAACGGCGCCAGATCAGCCACGTTGTACAGGACGTGATGGCAGACGGCGACGTCGACCGGCGGGGTCGACTCGGCGACATCTGGCCAGCGACCGATGACCTCCAGGTGCCCGACGCCGAGGCGGTCGGCGCGGGCGGCGAAGGCCTCCACCATGGCGGCGGACTCGTCGACGCCGACCACCCGATGGGCCAGCGGCACCAACGGCAGCGATGCCGCCCCGCCGCCACAGCCAACGTCCAGCACCGAGCCGCCAGCACCCAGCAGCGCTGCCGCGGCACGCCGTGACGGGGTCTGGGTCGTCATCGCCTCATCGGCCAGCCGGTCGAACAGCGGCACGGCGAAGCCCCACGGCGACTCCGGAGCGCTGGCGAGCAGCTCGGGCGGCAGCGCCAGCGACTCCAGCGACTGGCGCCAACGCTGTACGGCAGACATGCGCGCCAGTCTCGCAGCATGGCGATCGTCTGTGGCCGCCGCACCACGACGGCTGCAGTTCTCTTGTCTCAGTGTTCGGTTGTGGTGAACTTCGGCCATGCCGAACTTCGTGAACCGCGAACGTGAGCTCGCCGCTCTGGAACGCGCCGCCGGCCAGCAGCCCGGACTGGTGATCGTGTCGGGCCGCCGGCGGGTGGGCAAGACCGCGCTGCTCGACCGCTTCGCGCGGGACCGCCGGGCGGTGTTCCTGCCCGGCACTCGCGCCCCTGTCGCGGAGGCCCTGCGCCGGCTGGAGGAGCGGCTGCGGGTCATCGCCGCGCCAATCGCCGGCGATCTGCTCGACCTCGGCTCGTTGCGGACCTGGGACGCCGCGTTGGGCTACCTGCTCGCCAGGGCCCGCGATGAGCCGCTGCTGGTGGTGCTCGACGAGTTCCCCTACTTGTGCGAGGCCGACCCCTCGCTGCCGTCGACGCTGCAAGCGCGCTGGGACCACCGCGGCGACGCCCAGTTGTCACTGGTCCTCGCGGGGTCACACGTTGGGCTCATGGAGCAGTTGGTGGCCGCCGATGCACCGCTGTTCGGGCGGGCCGACGCTCATCTGCGGTTGGCCCCGTTCTCCTGGCGGGGCGCTGGCCTGCTCGCGGGCGGCGACGATCCCGCCGCCTGGCTGGAGGCCTACGTCACCGTGGGAGGGATGCCCCGGTACCTGCGGCTGTGGGACGCCCGCCACGACGCGATGACCAATCTCGCCGACCTCCTCGACGGTCCAGGCGCACCGCTGGGCGACGAGGGCACCGTCGTCCTGCAAGAGCTGACGCCAGGGTCGGCGGCCGCGCGCGTGTTGGAGCTGGTGGCCCTCGGTGCGGACACGTTCACGGCGGTGCGGGAACGGGCGGGATTGGCGCCCGCCACCGCCAGCGACGCGCTGGCCTTGCTGGAGCGGCTAGGGCTGCTCGACCGGCTGACCCCGGTTGGCGAGGATCCTCGCCGCACCAAGCGGGTCCGCTACCAGATCCGCGACCCGTTCCTGCGGCTATGGCTGGGGCTGGTGCTGCCCAACCGCGACGCCTTCGAGTTGGGTCGCGGCACCGGCGTCCTGGCGGCTGCCCGTGAGCAGCTCGCGGCCAGCCAGCAGCAGGCGTTCGCCGCCGTGGTGCGCGACTGGCTGGGTGACCGGCAGCAGGCAGTGTGCGGACCCTGGTGGGCGGCCGGCGAGGGCGTGGTGGAGGCGCTGGCCTTGCGCGGGCACACCGCGGCTGCGGCGGCAGCAGTCCGCTGGGCCACCGGAGTCGACGCCGCCGCGGAGGTCGCGGGCCTGCGTCGCGTGCTGGCCGCCGGACCCCACGCCGTTGTCGAGGAGCTGCTGGTGGCGGCTCGTGACGGCCAGGGCGTCGTCACACCAACTGACCTGTATGCCCGCACGTAGGCTGTGGAGTCCTCAAGTAGCGAAGCGGTAGGACACTGACAGTCCTCATGTAGCGAAAGCGGTAGGACACTGAATCATGGGCGTGTTCAGCAAGCGCAACGACATCGAGGAGCCAGGCGGCGCCGGATCGGGCCTGCACCTGGACCTCGACGAGCGCTTCTGTCCCACCTGCCGCCGGCCGCTGCAGCCGTGGCAGGCCACCTGCCCTGACGACGGCGCGGCCGCCGTGCCACGAGGGCAGCTACCCTCCGCAATGCCACCGCCGCCGGCTCACCTGCTGGACGACGACCGCTGACGCCGGCACCCCATGAGCGGGCCTTAGCCCGCGGCGAGCAGCACCACGCCGCCCGCTGCCGCACCGAGGCTGGCTAGCTGTCCCCTTGTGAGGCGCTCGCCGAGCACGATGCGGGCAAGCACCACGGTGCTGACGGGATACAGCGACACCAGCACGGCCACCAGCGACAGCAGCCCCTCGCGTGCAGCCAGCAGGTACAGCAGGTTGGCCAGCATGTCCACGGCTCCAACCGCGGCGACGTTGCGGTAGGTGCCAGGAGCCGGGCGCAGCGGAGCACGGCTGGTCACCGCCGCCAGCCAGGCAACGAGCACGGAGGTGCGGGCAGCCAATAGCGGCCACAGCCCGGCATCGGCCGAGGCGCGGTCAAGGCACACGAAGAACAGCGCGAAGCCGAGGCCGGCGCCGACCGCTTCGGCCAGACCGGGCCGGCGCCACCATTGCCGGGCGGGGTCACGTGATGTGGGCGTCGTTGGTGTGGCCCGTGCGGTGGACGGCTCAGCCTGCGTCCCGGACGACACGCCGACGATGGCCGCCAACGCCAGCACCACCCCGACCAGCGCCGGCAGGCTCGGGCGTTCGCCGAAGCCGACCCCGACCAGCACCGGGATCACCGCGGCACCCGCAGCGGTGACGGGGGCGACGACGCTCATTCGCCCGACGCTCAAGCCTCGGTAGAGCAGCGCCACGCCAGCTCCGCCACCGAGCCCACCCAGGGCGCCCCACCCCAGGTCGCCAGGTTGCGGCGGCGACGGGCTCAGCAGTGGGAGCGCGGCCAGCAGCAGCGCCAA
>JALZLC010000113.1 GCA_030858885.1 Actinomycetota bacterium | reverse complement strand
GCTTGACAGGCTGCGCGGGTTCCCGGAGATCGACCGGGAGCAGCTGGTCGGGTTCTTCACGCTGACCCCGACCGACGAAGCCTTCGTCCGCTCCCGTCGGGGCCCGACCAACCGCCTGGGGGTGGCGGTCCAACTCTGCACGCTGCCCTGGCTCGGTTTCGTGCCCGACGACGTCGCATCGGCGCCGACCCAGGCCGTGCAGCGCCTGGCCGAGCGCCTTCGCATTCCGGTCACCGCCCTCTCCTCCTACGGGGGGGGCTCGGGACCAGACCCGCACCGATCACCTGATGGTGGTGGCGACGCTGGTGGGTTGGCGACCCGCCGGCGAGGTAGAGCTCAAGGAGCTGGACCAGTTCCTTACCTTAGGGTTCAGACCGCGCAATGGGCCCGGACCTCTGCAATCCAACCGGACACATCCGAGGGAAGGAAACATCGATCATGAGGCAACGCGAGGTTGTAGCCCTCCTGGTCTACATCGCCATTGGAACGGTTGGCGTCATGGCCATCGCGTTCAGCTCGCTCCCTGCCTTATGGGCGCAGGTGTGGGCCGGGGTCCTGCTCATTCCGTTCGCCCTCTTTGTGGTTCATCAGCGTAGGCGGTAAGTGGGCGATGCGCCTGGGCCTGCTCACGACACCAGGGGGTCCATGGCCCGAAGGGTCGAAGCGAAAGCGCCTCTCGAACCTTCTGATAGCGGCTGACATCGAAGCGCACCCAAGGCAGGTCCTTCGCCTGCCCGGCCCAGAAGGACCGTGCTGGCGACCACCCCCCATGAGGTCTATGTAGCGCCATCAGTGCATGAGGGGGCTGGAGTCGTCGAACCTATGAACCCTCCGATGGGGGCGGTCCGTCGGAGCGGTAGACGAACTCGGTCGTGAACCCGCAGCCGCCGGATACCTCCCACTGCAGGGGCGGGTCGTTGACGCGGACCAGAGATGTACGCAGCTCCGTGCCCGGGTGGTCGTGCCCTGGTATCTCGCACGAGACGGCGACGTCGACGGGCACGGCCTCGACCGCTTTTACGGTCACATAGTCTTCGACCTCGATGCGCTGCGGCCCGGGGCTGTGGTTGAGGCGGATGCGGGCGGGCCGTACCGCGTGGACTTCGCCGATTATCTGGGCGTAGTTGGTCAGCGTGGTGCCGCCGGCGCGGCCGAGGAAGATGTCGGCCAGCGCGTGCTGCTGGTCGGGCTCGGCTCGCTGGTCAACGTAGAGCGCGACCCGCCACGGCTGGCCGGGCTCGTCGTCGTCGTAGTGTCCGGCGAGCACCACCTCGAACCCAGACAGATCCAAGCTGTCCGCGTGCCCGTCTCGGATCAGCCACGAGAGCGCGAAGTCGCAGACGCCGTAGGTGGAGCGGCCGCCGGGCCGGTCGCCCTGACGGCGGCAGGGACACACCGCCTCGCAGTTGCAGCCCTCGAAGTAGGAGCCTTCGACCTGCCAGTTCGTCAGGGTCGTCACAACCTCACCTCCACACCAGCGGAACGATTGACCACACACCGAAAGCGATGAGGCCGGATCCGGCGAGCCGCGCGATGGCTGCGCCCCAGGGCACCGTCTTCTCCACCAGGACGATGACAGCGAGTGCTGCCATCCAGCCAAGGCTCATGACGCCGACCACGAAGAGCACCGCCATCAGCCCCACGCAGCAGCCCGCGCACCACATACCGTGCCGCAGGCCCATGACTGCACTGCCGAAGGCGCCGTCGCGCCACTCGTTGAGCAGGAAGCCCAGCGGGGTGCGGCAGCGGCGCAGACACGCCTGCTTGGCGGGCGTGAGCTGGTAGACGCCAGCCCCCACGAGCACCGCACCCGCCAGCCCGGTCCCCAACGAGTCGCCGAGCAGCAGCCCGCCGCTGGAGAGCAGCTGCTGGACGACCGCAGCCGCCAGAGCGACGCCGCTCCACGCCGCCAGGTAGCCGCCCACGAACAGGCCCGTCCGGGTGGCGGCCGACCCCGTATCGGCCTGACGCCGCACCAGACGGGAGAACATGGTCGTCATCGGCGCCGCCGAAGGCAGCATCATGGCCGTCATCATCGCGGTCCACATTGCGAAGCCGACCGCGATGTCTGCGATCGTCCAGGGTGGCGGAACGGGGTGGCCCTCCATCGCCATGCCCGCGCCCATGCCCGCGTCCATTGCCGTGCCCATGCCAGAGCTGATCGCGGCTGCCGCGAGACCTGCCAGCGCGGCGCACGCCACGAGCGTGCCGGCGACGATCACGCGATCGGCAGGCGGAGCTGTTGTGGCGGCCATCAGTCGGCCTCGTAGGCGAACGGCGAGAACAACCCGTTGCGGCCTGACAGCTCCCAGTGCAGGCCGTGGTCGGCGTAGCGCACGCTGCTGGACCGAGCCACAACCCCGTCCTGGCCTGGTGCGATCGCCAGCGGATGGTTGCGCACCGTGACCGTCGCGCCGCCCTGGCCTTCGATCGCCTCGATCTGGGCCTCGGCAACGTCGCCGACGCGAAGCGAATGACGCTTACCGTCCGACTGGAAATCGATCGGCACGCTGGTGACGCCGAGCACTTCACCGATGTGCGCGGCGATGCGAGCGGGATGCCCGCCTGCCTGCCCGGTGAAGATCTGGGTGAGCGCGTCACGCTGCCCGTCATCGGCCTGCTGGTCGACGTAGACCGCGGCGCTCCACTGGACCTGGGCCATGTTCCCTGGTGACACGACTGCTACTGCGACGTTGAGATCGTCCAGTGAGACGTCCCCGAAGTGGCCCTCAGCAACGTGCCAGCCCACCAGCAGGGTGCAGTCCTCCTCGGTGGGGTCGCTCAGGAACAGGCACGGACACGCCGCCTCGCAGTTGCACGACTCGACATACGTGCCCCGGACGTCCCATGCGTTCATCGTCTGGCTTGTTGCTGTCGTTTTCATGTTCGGTCTCCTCTTGCGGTTCCTCTGCGAACACTGGGAAGGGCTGCCGCTAGGCGGGCGGGCGGCCGGCCTCTCGCCCACAGCGTGAAGCGGGTGAGGGGCAGGAAGCCCATGCGGATGAAGCCGGGTCGTGAGAGGTCGCTGGTGTAGGCGATGGCCGGGAGGTCGGGGGCCGTGGCGACGCGTGCCCAGACCAGCGCCTCCCAGACGCCACGGCGGCGGGCGGCGGGGAGGGTGGCGCCGAGGGAGAGGTTCACGAGGCCTTGAGCGACGAACACGTTGCCGACCCCTACCGGATCGCCGTCGAGCACGCCGACGCGAACCTCAAGGTCGGTGCCGGCGAGGGCGGGTGGGAGCACGGACCCGACCGGGCCGTGACGGGCCTCGTCGAGGGGGTATCCCTCGACCACAATGCGTTCGGCGGCCTCGAAGTCCGCGGCGGTTGCCGCCCGCCGCACCTGGACGGCCGGTGCGTCGTAGTGCGCCAGCGGGGCTGGCGACCGGGCCACCACGGCAGGATGGCCGATGAGGGACCAGCCCCGCGCTGTCAGGTCTGGGGTCGGCCAGATCGACAGCAGCGTCGCGTTGTCGACGGGGTCGAAGAAGGAATCGACACGGTCAAGGACATCGTCGTCGAGGCCGGTGAGGGGACGAGCGAGGACGGCCTGGTTGAGGAACGGCACCGGGCTTCCGGTGTCGGTGAGGAACACGCCGTCAGCGCGGTGGGCGCGTCCGCCGTGAGCGTCGGCCAGCACCCCGTTGTGCGCCGCCTGGTTGTGGACGAACCGGCGAAGGAGGGTGTCCTCGACCGGTGTGTCGCGCAGCCACCCACTTTCGAGTGGCGGCGTCGTGGTCGAGCCCACGTCAGTGCACTGGCCGGTAGAAGCGGAACATCGGGTGTTCGACGGGCAACTGCTCGACGGTGCCAAAACCCGCGGCGGTGGCGTAGCCGGCGAAAATGTCGGGGCGCATGACCGTGCCGGTGCAGACCGAGGACACTGCGTCGCGACCGGCGGGAAGGCAGTGCAGGATGCTGAAGGCGTACAGCAGCCGCTCGATCGGGTCGCCGTCGGGGGTGAAGGTGTCAGCAGCCTTCTCGTCGATGATGAGCACGGCTCCCGCGTCGCCGGTGACCCGTCGCATGGTCGTCAATGCGCCGACCGGGTCGGGCAGGTCGTGGATGACCTCACAGGCCATTGCCAAGTCGTAGGCGCCGTCGAGGCCCGGGTCGGTGATGTCGCGCACCTCGAAGCGAGCGCGGTCGGCCACCCCGCGGTCGGCCGCGTGTTTGCGCGCGGTAGCGATCGAGGCGTCGTCGAGGTCAAAGCCGTCGACCGTCACGTTTGGGTACGCCTCGGCGAGGTAGATGGCGGCCCAGCCCTCACCGCAGCCGAAGTCGGCGAGCCGGAGCTGCTCTCCGGCCTGGAGTCGGGCGTGCACCTCGGGAAGGGCGGGGAGCCACTCGCCGACCAGCGACGTGGCGAACATCGGTCGGGTGAAACCGGCCTGCATGTCGTGAAGGCCGTAGGCGGCGAACGGTACGCCGGCACCGGACCGGAAGGCCGAGGTGACCTGGTCGAGGGTGCGGGCGACGACGGGTGGAATGTCGGTCAGTGCGCCGACGTAGGCCGGGTGCTCCTCGTCGAGTATCACGATGGCGTGCGCCTCGGGGAGCACATAGCGGCGCTCGCTCGCGGCGCTGTCCGGGTCGTCGACGATCACGACGCCGGCGACGGCCTGGTGCTCGAGCCACTCGCGGGCGTAGCGCTCGTCAACTCCGCAGCGCGACGCGACCTCGGGCGGCGTGAGCCCGTCGGCTTCCCCACGGAGGGCGGCGTAGAGGCCGAGTGCCCGGCCGAGGTGGGCGATGGTGAGCTCAGCGGTGGCGAGCGCGGCACCCAAGAGGGAATCGGCGAACGTCTCGAGCTGCTCGTCGAGCGTTGCTGGGACCTGGACTGTGGTCATGGCTTCCTCCAGGACGTGGTGACAACCGAAGGGCGCCAGTTCCGTGCTGGCGACGCCAGATCAGCGCGAGCGGTTGGCTACGACCCTCCAGGTGATTGGCGTCTCTGGCTCGTACGAGCACAAGAAGCCCGTTCGCACGGCGCTGCGGAGATGACCGGCGAGGGGAGCGTGGAGACCGTCGAGGCGTTCGATCGTTGCCTTGAGGCGGGCCTGCACCGCCTTGCGGAGTCGTTCATCGGGATCGGGACCGGTGCGTCGGCGTCTTCCACCAAGGCCGAATGATCTGGTCAGCTCCTCGACGAGCGCGTCGCGCTCGGCGCCGAGCTTCTCGGTGCGGCCGTCGTCGGCCTGGCGTGAAGCTTCGTCGAGTTCGTCCTCGAGGTCGCGCAGCCGCCGGCGGTACTGCTCGACAGCGGTGTCGTCCAGTGCCGGGTCAGCTCCGACGGGGCCGCGCAGATGAGCCACGCCCGCCAGTTCGCGCACGTGGACGTCGCGACCCGGGCGGGCGAGCAGGACCGCGAGATCGGCCACGCCCTTCGCGTGGCGGATCCTCGCCGTGCTCCCGTCGAAGGTGAACACCCACGTGTCGCCGTCCCGCTCCAGCACGGCCGATCGGTTCGCCTCGACGTCCTCTCGCTGGGTCGGCGGGGCGGGCAGCGCGCGCACCTCGTCGGCGAGACGCGTTAGGCCGAGACCGTCGTACTCCGCGATCGCACTGGCGGCGAGATCCGCTCCTCGGTGGCGGTCAGGCTGGTCGCCGCCGGCGAGCGCCCGGGCGCAGTCGGCGCGGGTGTGGGCCAGCACCAATCGCCCCGCTCCGACCGTCCCGGTGAGGGCGGCGTCCACGTGGGCGCTGGCCGCCTCGATGTCGCCCAAGTGCCCTGCTGCCAGGGCAAGGAACCGGTCGACGACGCCGTGGTCGACCGCGGCGACACCCTCGAACACCCCCAGCCCCGTGTACGGGAGTAGACGCTGGTAGGCGTCACGCACGACCTCGTCGTGGCCGGTCCGCACCGCGGCCAGAAGGAGCTGAGCCACCGAGGTCAGCCATTCCTGATCCTTGGCGAACCCGACCAGCGTCTCGCGGCCCGATCGATCGAGGAACGCTCGAGCCCGGTCCGCCCGGCCGCATGCAGCGTCGATCAACGCGAGCGCAGGAGCGGCCACGAGCGACAACAACTCCGGGTGGATCGAGAGCATCTCCGTCCACGCGGCGTCGGCCGCATCGGCGTCGCGGCGGTCGATGCTGGCAAACAGCTCCATGGTCTGTCGCAGGAGCTCCGCGTTGGTGCTGCCGGCCGAACGCCCCAGCTCGCCGGCGTCCCCCGCGAGTCGCAGCGCGTCGTCGATGCGACCGTCGGCATAGGAGAGCATTGCCTTCCACATCGGTACGTACCAGCCGTAGAGCGGATCGCCGAGCCGGTCTGCCGCCCGGGCGAAGGCGGCCAACTCTGCGTGCAGCGCTTCGAGGTCGCGCAGCTCCAGCAGCGCGACCACCCGGAGCCGGCGACCCAACAGCTCCAGGGGCAGGTCGCCCCTCCGCTGGGCGAGTCCGATGATCTCCGACGCGGCCCCGAGCCGCTCAGCCACGTGATCCGGCCCCGCCATCGCGTCGCAACGAGCCGCGATCGCCGCCGCCAACGCCCGCCCGTCGCCGCTCCGCCGCGCGCCGTCGACCGCTTCTTGGGCCAGCGCGAGCCGCCGCGCTTCGGACCCGGCGAAGGACAGCGCGACGGACAGGCGAGCCAGGACGAGCGGCCGGAGGGCGGCGTCTTCCGGGACCGCCACAGCGGCCTCCTCGAGAAGGTCCAGCTGCCGCTGATCAAACAGGCGGACCTCGAACCCGCCGAGACCCGCTGCGAACCCGAGCGCGGCGCGAGCGACAAGGTCGCCTCGGCCGAGAGCGCGACCGATCGATGCCGCGGACTCGAAGTCGGCCGCGGCGGCCCCGGCGTCACCGCGCCGCAACTGGGCGTCGCCGGCAACCAGCCACGCTGCAGCGCGAACCTCGTTGCCGGCCGGCCCGGCGGGCGCGAGGTCGAGCGCCCGCTCGGCAAGGAGAATCGCTTCCTCCGACGCCAGTCGAGCAACCGCGTCGCGCGCTGCAGCCACCACCAGTTCGGCTGGACGAGGATCGCCCGGCTCGAAGCGACCGCGCACGGCGTGGTGGGCCAGCACACCTGCCGCCACGCTCGGGGACCCGGACAGGACCTCCACGGCTCGACGGTGCAACTCGGACCGCTCGATCGATCCCAATGCCTCGTAGCGGGTGGCGAGGAACAGAGCATGGGCGAACGACCAGCGACCCTCGTCGCCATCTGCGACGACGAGACGCATCCCAGCCGCTTCGTCGATGGCAGCCGCAACCTCATCGGCCGTGTCGCCCAGAACGCCCGCCAGCGTCTCAGCCGCGAACGTCACGCCCAGCACGGCTGCGGCACCCAGGACCCGATGGCAGGCAGGCGACAGGCGGGCGAGGCGGCGGGCGAGGATCTCGCGGGCACCGCTCGGCACGGTGGCGGACGAGCCGGCGGCGATCAGGCGACCGACCTCCGTCACGAACAAGGGATTGCCACCCGTATCCCGGTGCACCGACAACGTCTCGTCGCGCGACGGGTTCACGCCGAGCACCTCGGTCAGCAGCAACGCCACGTCGTCCTTGGTGAGCCCTTCGAGCGTGATCCGCTCGGCATTGCCCCCGATCGCCGCCAGCGGACCCCCGGGAGGCAACTCATCGTCGCGGTACGTGGCGACCACGAGCACGGACATCGCGGGCAGGCGGGCCGCGACCGCCGCCAGCAGATGGAGCGAGGGCACGTCAGCCCAGTGGAGATCCTCGAGCACCACCACTTGCGGCCGTACCGCAGCCGAACTCGCGAGAGCGTCGGTAACCGCGGCGTAGAAGCGCGATCGCCCACGCGCGGCACCGTCCACCCCGGCCTCGAACTCACCCTCCTCGAGCCGCGCCGCCGCCGCCGCGCACGCGTCACCGCCAGGCCGACGAAGACAGTCAATCCACACTCCGAACGGCATGACGTCATCGCCGCTCCAGCATCCGCCCCACCGCACGAACGCCCCCGCAGTTTCAGCGCGCTCAGCGATTGCCCGGGCCATGGTCGTTTTACCGATGCCCGCTTCCCCCGTGATGACGACGAGCCGCCCACGCCCTTGGAGCGCCGCGGCAAGTGCGACCTCACTGGCCCGCAGCACCACATTCCGTCCCACGATCACAGCAGGCATGGTAGGCCCGCGTCGACGACGCCGTTCCTCCCGCGATCGACGGATAACGACGGCGATGGTCGCCGTTCGCCGCGCCGGATCGCTCGGCCGACCGTGACCGCACGCCCAGTACGGGATGGCACGGGTGGTAAATCCCACTGGCCGGTTCGCTCCCGGTACTTGCGGTTGGTACGGCGAGGGACTGCGCCGGGCCCCTTGACTTCCTATCACTGATAGGTCACGATCGGCTATCAGTGATAGGCGCGGCGGTTCGGGAGGGCGATGTGAGCGGGGAGCAGGTGCGCACCCAGGGGTCTCGGGCGGGCGAGATCGTGGGATGCGCGTGGGATCTGGCCCGCACAGTGGGCATTGCCGGGTTCTCGTTGCGGGCGCTGGCACGTGAGGTCGGTATCCGGCAGCCATCCCTGTATGCGCACTTCGAGTCGAAGCATGCGCTCTACGACGCGATGTTCGCCGATGGCAACCGCCAGCTGCTGACGCGGCTGGATGCGTTGGTGCTGCCCGATGATCCGCGAGCGGTCCTGAAGGTCTTCATGCGGGCGTTCGTGGCCTTCGCGCTCGAGGACACCGCCCGTTGCTATCTGATCTTCCAGCGGCCGATCCCAGGGTTCGAACCGTCGACCTCTGCGTACGGGCACGCCGAGCAGGTGATGGACCGTGTGGTCGAG
>JALZLC010000096.1 GCA_030858885.1 Actinomycetota bacterium | reverse complement strand
GCGAGATGGACGCCGACCAGTTGGCCACCACGACCATGGAACGGGCAGGCCGCACGCTGCTGCAGGTTACGATGGATGACGCCGCCGCCGCCGACCAGATGTTCACCGTGCTCATGGGCGACGACGTCGAGGCGCGCCGCGACTTCATCGTGCGCAACGCCCGCGACGTGCGCTTCCTGGACGTGTAGTCGCGTCCGTGCGCCGTCGCCGTCTGCTCCTCGTCGCCCTCGCCCTGGTTGTCGCTGGGTGCACGCGCACGCTGCCGACGGCCGACGTGGAGTCCGAGGCCGCCGTGCAGCGTGCCGACCGGGTCGACTTGACGCTGTACTTCCGCGATGGCCGTGGCCGGCAGGCTCATCTGGTGCCGGTGGTGCGCGAGGTGCCGGTCGGCGATGACCTGCCGCGCAAGGCACTGAGATTGCTGCTGCAAGGGCCGCGCGCTTCCGACGAGGCGGGCCTGATGGCGCCGTTGCCCACCACCAGCGCGATACAAGCGTTCTCATTGGCGGGCGACACCGCACGGGTCGATCTGTCCTCCGAGTCGGTCGACGATGCCGCGACCGTGGATGACCGCCCGGTCAACGAGCAGCTGGCGCTGGCCGCGATCGCCAACACCCTCACCGAGTTCCCCACGATCAAGCAGGTGGAGCTGAGCATCGACGGCAGGTCTCGCGGGCAGTTCTGGCGGGCCTGGCACCTGCCACCCACGCTGGTTCGCGACGACAGCGTCATCGGCACGAAGCCGGGCGGCGAGGGCGTCCTGACCGCCACCGAGTTCACCACCAGCCCGCAACGCACCGGCACCCGTACCGACGTCGGTGTCCGGGCCCGTGGCATCAGCGCCAGCAGCCGCGCCGGCTACCTGCGGATCACCCTGGAGCTGGAGGGACCCGACGAGCTGGAAGCCGGTGTCGTGCCCCGCAGCGTGGCGCGGCGGGTCGGCCGCGACGTGGTGCTGAAGGTGCACGGCCTGGTCACCGACGACATCACCGCGGCCGACCTAGCCCCGACCGCCCAGGTCCTGGGCGATATCGAGGTCACCGCCGGCGAGCAGCGCGTCGACCTCGTCGTCAACGCCAAGACCGCGACCGACTTTTGGTTGCACACCCTGTCCGACCCGCCGCGCATCGTGCTCGACGTGCGGCCAAGATGACCCGCCTGAGCGCTGCGCCGCGTGAGGGCTCGAGGAACCCACGATGACCGACGACGTCCTGCCCGCCGACTCGCCCCCCGTCGACCCGTCGGGCCGCGTCGAGCCGGTCGATATCGAAGACGAGCTCCAGCGCTCCTACCTCGACTACGCCATGAGCGTGATCGTGGGGCGCGCTCTGCCCAGCGTCCGCGACGGTCTCAAGCCCGTGCACCGGCGGATCCTGTTCTCGATGTTCGAGGGCGGCATGCGCGCTGGCACCCAGCACCGCAAGTCGGCGGCCGCCGTGGGCGATGTCATGAAGAAGTACCACCCGCACAGTGACTCGGCGATCTATGACGCCCTGGTCCGCATGGGCCAGACCTGGGCCATCCGCTACCCGCTGATCGACGGACACGGCAACTTCGGCTCAGTGGACGGCGACCCCGCCGCGGCGATGCGCTACACCGAGTCGCGGCTGTCGCCGCTGGCCATGGAGCTGCTGCGCGACATCGACGAAGAGACGGTCGACTTCGTCGACAACTACGACGGCCAGGAAGTCGAGCCGCTGATCCTGCCCTCGCGCTTTCCGAACCTGCTGGTCAACGGCAGTTCCGGCATCGCCGTGGGTATGGCCACCAACATCCCGCCGCACAACCTGGTGGAGATGACCAACGCCGTCATCGCCACCGTGAACGACCCCGCCATCGAACTCGACGGCCTGATGACCTACGTGGCCGGACCGGACTTCCCGACCGGTGCGTTGATCATGGGCACGCAGGGCATCCGCGAGGCCTACGAGAGCGGCCGCGGCTCGATTCGCATGCGGGCGGTCACCGAGGTCGAGGAGGACAGCAGGGGCAACGAACGGATCGTCGTCAGCGAGCTGCCGTACCAGGTCAACAAGGCCAACCTCGCGGTCAAGGTCGCCGAGCTGGTCCGTGACCGGCGCATCCAGGGCATCCGCGACCTGCGCGACGAGTCCAACCGCCAAGGCACTCGGCTGGTCATCGAGCTGAAGCGCGACGCCAACGCCCAGGTCGTGCTCAACCAGCTGTACAAGATGACGCAGCTGCAAGACACCTTCGGGGTCATCAACCTGTCGCTGGTGGACGGCGTGCCACGCACGCTGTCGCTCAAGGCCACCATCGCCGCCTACATCGACCACCAGCTCGTGATCGTCACGCGGCGGACGGCCTACCGGCTGCGCAAGGCCACCGACCGTGCGCACGTCCTCGAAGGCCTCATCGTGGCCTTGGACAACCTCGACCAGGTGATCGCGCTGATCCGCGGTGCGCCTTCGGCGGAGGCCGCGCTGGGTCAGCTGCAGGAACGCTTCGAGCTGTCCGAGATCCAGGCCAGGGCGATCCTGGACATGCAGCTACGCCGGCTGGCCGCCCTGGAGCGACAGCGCATCCTCGACGAATACGCCGAGCTGCAGGGCCTCATCGCCGAGCTTCAGGCCATCCTGGACGACCCGGCGCGCGTGCGCGGGATCATCGTCGAGGAGCTCACCGAGCTGCGCGACCGCTTCGGCGATGCCCGGCGGACCCGCATCGTTCCCGGCGGCGGCGACCTGGACATGGAAGACCTCATCGCCGAGGAGGAGGTCGTGGTCACGCTGACCCGCGCCGGCTACGTCAAGCGCGTCAAGGCCAGCGAGTACCGCACGCAGAAGCGCGGCGGCAAGGGCGTCACTGGCGGCGCTCTACGCTCCGACGACATCGTGCGCGACCTGTTCGTGACCACCACGCACCACTGGCTGCTGTTCTTCACCAACCAGGGGCGGGTCTACCGGGTCAAGGCCTGGCAGGTACCCGAGAAGAGCCGCACCGCCCGCGGCACGTACGTGGCCAACGTCGAGGGGCTCGGCCTGCAGCCGAACGAAACCATCGCGGCGGTCGTCGACCTGAAGGACTTCCGTCCCGAGCAGCCGCAGTACCTGCTGTTCGCCACCCGGCAGGGCATGGTCAAGCGCACCATGCTCAGCGAGTACGACAGCCCGCGCACCGTGCTCATCGCCATCAATCTTCGCGAGGGCGATGAGCTCATCGGGGTGCAGGTGACCTCAGGCCAGGACGAGATGATCCTGGTGTCGCGCCTGGCGATGTCGATCCGCTTCGCCGAGGCCGACGCCCGTCCGATGGGGCGTGATACGTCCGGGGTGCGGGGCATGAACCTGTCCGCCGGCGACGAGGTGCTGTCGATGACCCGGACCGTGCGTGACGGGCAGCTGCTGGTGGTGACTGAGGAGGGCTACGGCAAGCGCACGCCGCTGGAGCGCTACCCGGTCCAGCGCCGCGGCGGCAAGGGAGTGCAGACTGCCACGCTGGTGGAGTCGCGAGGCGGGCTCGTGGGAGCCCTGGTGGCAGCCTACGAGCAGGAGATCTTCATCATTACCGACACCGGCACCATCATCCGGATGGACGTCAAGGACATCCGGCCCACCGGCCGCTCCACGCAGGGCGTGCGGGTGATGAAGCCGTCCGAGGGCGCCAAGGTCGCCTCCATCGCTCGGGTGATGGAAGCCGAAGAGCTCGCCGGCGGTTGATGTGGACGAGGTCAAGTTCGGCGCGGTGCTCACCCAGTTCGCGCGCACGCTGGTGGGCAGCTACGAGGTCGCCGACATGCTCGAAGAGCTGTGCGACCACGTGTCTGACGTGCTGCCCGTCGACGGCGCGGGGGTGATGCTGGCCGACGCCAAGGACATCTTGCGGTTCGTGGCGGCTTCCGACGAGACCATCCGCGACATCGAGAGCCTGCAGATCGAGCTCGGCGAGGGGCCTTGCCTGCACGCGTACCACAGCGGCGAGCAGGTCGTGGTGCCCGACCTGGAGGACACCACGCGCTTCGCCAGGTTCGCCCCCCGCGCCAGGGAGTCCGGCCTTCACGCGGTGTACAGCTTCCCGATGCGAATCGGCGACGACCACGTTGGAGCGCTCAATCTGTACCGCGGCACCCCTGGCGTGCTGGAGACCGACGAGATCGAGGCCGGGCAGGTGCTGGCCGACATCGCCACCATCTACATCCTCAACGCTCGGCAAGTCGAGCGCTCCGCCGAGCGGTCCGAGCAGCTCCAGCACGCGCTGGAGAGCAGGGTGGTCATCGAGCAGGCCAAGGGCATGATCGCCGAGCGGGACCAGGTCGACGTCGCCGAGGCGTTCCAGCGGTTGCGCCGCTACGCCCGCAGCAACAGCCGCAAGCTGCACGACGTGGCCCAGGCCGTCGTCCGCGACGACCTGCGACTATAGGACAGGCATGGCTGACGTAGGCGCCGGTAACGAGGCCGTAGACTCTGTGTCCATGAGCACGAGCCAACGCGGATCCACCGACCGGACCCGGCTCGAGCCCTCTCGCCAGCGCATGCAGCGTATTCCGGCTTCGCGCGCGGTGCGTCACCGCACCACCATCCGCAAGATCGACCCCTGGTCGGTGCTGAAGCTCAGTCTGATCTTCTACTTCTGCGTCCTGCTGGTGGTCATGCTGGGGCTGACCGTGTTCTGGGCCGTGGTCATCCGACTCGGGCTGATCGAAGCCCTGCAGGAGCTGCTCGGTAAGGTCGGCCTGGAACTGGTGCGCATCAACGGCGTCAACATCGCCCGGGTGATTTTCCTCGTCGGGCTGGTCAACGTGGTGCTGTGGAGCGGCATCAACGTGTTCATGAGCTTCCTCTACAACCTCATCTCCGACCTGGTCGGCGGGCTGCGGGTGACGTTGGCCGACGATGAGCGGGGTCGCTAGACTCCAGGCCGCGTGGGGCCATTAGCTCAGGCGGTTAGAGCGCACCCCTGATAAGGGTGAGGTCCGAGGTTCAAGTCCTCGATGGCCCACCCGTTCGACGGCAAGGAGCGTTGTCATGCGCAGCCGCACCCTTCTGCTGGCCGCCCTCGCCGCCGTCGCCGCCGCGGTGCTGAAGAAGCAGCGCGACCGCGACCTGGACGAAGCGATCTGGGAAGAACCCCGCGACCTGTAGGTCCACCGGCTGGGT
>JALZLC010000094.1 GCA_030858885.1 Actinomycetota bacterium | reverse complement strand
TGCTGATCGGCGCACGCAGCGTCACGTTGAGGCCAGAGCAGATGAACGTTCGGTGACCGAGCGCCAATCGGAGTACCACTACACTTTGCGGTGAGGTGATGCCCGGTGGTGGTCGAGCAGGCACGGCGGCAGTTCACCGTCGACGAGTACGAGCGAATGGGTGCCGCGGGCATCCTCGCCGAGGACGACCGCGTCGAGCTGTTGGACGGGGAGATCGTCGAAATGACGCCGATCGGTCCGAGACACGCGCGCTGTGTAGACCGGCTGAACCGGTTGCTGGTGATCGGTCTCGGCGACCGCGCGATCGTGCGGGTGCAGAATCCCGCCAGGGTGGCATTCCGCTCGGAACCCCAGCCTGACCTGCTGGTCGCGCGGCCGCGCAGTGACTTCTACGCACTGTCCCACCCAACCCCCGATGACATCCTGCTGGTGATCGATGTGGCGGAGACGTCGGGCGCCTTCGACCGCGACGTCAAGGCTCCCCTGTACGCGCGGGCTGGCATCCGGGAGCTGTGGGTGGTCGATGGAACTTCTGCGGAGGTCGTTGTCCATCGCGCCCCCGTGTCGGGCCGCTACGCCGACGTGCGCACGGTCGGTCGCGGCGGCCAGCTGACGCCCCAGGCATTTGGGGACCTGGTGCTGCCGGTGGCCGACGTGGTGGGCGAGGGCTGAGCCGACCAAGCGACTACCGGTGACCTCCGACGTGCGCCTACGGGACGTGACCGAGGATGACCTGCCCATCTTCTACGCCCAGCAGCTGGACCCGAGGCGAACCACAAGGCCGCCTTCACAGCCAAGAACCCTGCCGACAGGCAAGCCTTCGCGGCGCACTGGGCCAGGATCCTTGGCGACACGTCGAGGAGGTTGTGTTCCGACGACACGCGTAAGCCGCACCATCGGCCTCAGCGGCGCAGGGTGATCTCCGTCCTTCGCGTGGCGACCCTCCCGTTGTCGTCGGCCCACGACAGGACGGCGGTGTAGCGCCCGGCCGGTCGCGCGCGCCCGCCGTCGCCGCGGCCGTTCCAGCGGAAGGACTCCGCACCGACCGGCTCACTGCCAAAGCTGACGCGGCGCACGGCGGCGCCGTTGCGGTCGCGGATGGTCAGCCGCACCCGCCCGCGGTTTGCCAGCCGCCAGGCGATGCGAGTCGTGTCTGCCCGGCCATCACCATTCGGTGTGAAGCGCGCCGGGTTCGCCGAGAAGGCGGCGATGGCGCCGGGAGACTCGATCGACCGCGTCAGCCGGTAGCTGCCGTCACCGAAGATGTCCAGGTAGCGCACCGCGGTGCTGCGCGCCGTGAAGACGAACAAGCGCGGGTTGTAGTCGGCCGCGAGGGTGTCCTCGCGCAGGATCGGCTGCGAGAAGTCAGTCACGTCGGTGGTGGAAGGACCGAAGCCAAACAGCTCGACGTACTCCGACACGGAGCGGACGCCGCGTACCCGGGCGCGCAGCGTCTCACCGTCGCGCAGGCGGAAGCGCAGCACGTCGTCGGGATCCAGGACGGGGTCGACCTCGTCGGCGTATTGCGGTGGTCTGCCGGCCACCCCTCGGACGTTGTCGTCGCGGGCGAGGACGTACAGGTGCAGCGGCAGCCGACGGGTGACGCCGTCGTCGGGGTAGCGCATGGTCACCGCCACAATCGACCCGCCACGGGTCGAGCGGAACGCCGTGCTGGCTTCGCCGCGACCGCCGGTGGTGGCGGCAGCAGGGGTTGCCGAGCTGCGGCTCGGCGTCTCGAAGACGACGGGAGCACCCTCGACGGGTCGTCCCGTGCCGTCGGTCAAGACCGCCGCCAGCGGAGCCGAGGTGCGCTCGCTGACCAGGTCACGAGTGGGCGCGATCACCCGCGTGGAGGTTCGCCAGGTGGCCAGCAGTCGATCAGGATTGACGCTGGCCGCCGCGGCCGCCGGCGCGCGCGGCAGCCCGTGCCCTGTGCGCAGGTCCACCCCGTTCCCCGTGCCGCCGACCTCACCGGCCGTGCCCAACAGCCACTGGCGAAGCATCCGCAGCCGGGCCTCTGGCCCAGCCGAGCGCAGCTGCCCGGCGTGCTGCTCGAACAGCAGCGCCGCCAGACCGGCCACATGTGGTGCCGCGAACGACGTACCGGTCAGGCAACGGGCGAAGCCCGGGTCGGGGCAGTCCTCGTAAACGGCCGGTGACACGGACCTGGCGCCTAGCACAGGGATGGCCTGGCCGGGAGCGGTGATGTCGACCTTGCCGAACGAGGAGAACTCCGCCGGCCGCAGGCCGCTCGACGACCGCCGCAGCGCGCCGACCGAGACCGCACCTGGGCAGGCTGCCGGGTAGTTCGGGACACGGTCCCCGGCGTTGCCCGACGCCACCACGACCAGGACGCCCGACCTCGCGGCCGCCGCCACAGCGCCGCAGAGGGTGGCGGAGTAGCCAGGCCCGCCCAGCGACATGTTGATGACGTCGGCCTCGGCCCGGCCGGCGGCCCAGCGAATGCCCGCGGCGATGGTGGTGTCGCTGCCACCGCAGCCCTCGAACCTCGGGTCACTTTCCAAGACCTTGCCGCGCACGATTGTGGCCTGCGGAGCCACACCGGCGACGGGCGCGCCGTCATTGCGAGCGGCGGCGACCACGCCGGCGACCGCAGTTCCATGGCCACAGTTGTCGGTGTCGTCGCCGTAGCGCCCGAAGACCCTTCCTGGCGTGACCCTCGGGGCCAGCTGCCGCTGGTCGCGTTGCACGCCCGAGTCCAGCACTGCGACGCGCACACCAGCACCGGTGACGCCCGGACGCGTCGACGTGGCGTCCCAGACCTGATCGGCCTTGACGGCACGCACGCCCCAACCAGCCTCGGCCAAGGCCTGGCGGCGGTAGTTGGGCTCGGCGTAGGTGACGGCGGGGTCGGCCTCCAGCCGCTGGGCGACGGAGCGTTCCTGGCCGCGCGGCACCGACAGCCGGGTGACGCCGCCCGTGGGGCGCCCGATCACGGCGGCGCCCACCCGGTCCACGATGGCCTCCCGGCGGGTCGTGGACCGGTCGAAGCGCACCAGCACCTCACCGGGGATGATCGCAGGCTTGAAGCGGCTGGCAGCCACTTTGCTGGCTCGGGTCGTGGCCGGGGGCTCCTCGGTGAGCACCGAGGCAGGCGCAGCAACGACCGGAGCCGCCGAGGCCGCGGGAGCACCGGCAACCGTGGCCGCGACGAGCGCGCAGGCCAGCAGACCGCCGAGGCGGCCATGGGAATCGCGTACCTTCACTGGGCACTCCTCGTTGGTCCGAACCGCCGCCCCGCCACCAGCAACCTCGACGACGTATCACTCGCCAAGTGGCTCGTATCGCTCGTTCAGCGATGTCATACAAGATTGTGCGGCCGTTGACGCAAAATCGTCAACGCACCCTTCGGCCAGTCCTGGGCAACCTTGACCTATCGTTGCGCTATGGCCGCAATCGTCTATGCCTCCAGGATCGCGCGGCTGGGAGTGCTCGACCCCGACGGGGCAACACTCGGCCGTGTCGATGACGTCATCGTCGGCGCGCCGATCGACGGACACCGGCCGCCCGTCATTGGGTTCGTCATCGCCGTGCCGGGTCGGCGCATCTTCGTCTCCGCAGGTCGCGTGGTGTCGTTGGACCCCGACGGCCTGCGCCTGCGTTCCTCTGATCTGAACCTGCGCCGCTTCGCGCCGCGGCCCTCTGACGTCTCGCTCCTGCATGACGTCATCGACAGGCCCGTCCCTGGTGGCGACCGCCTCGTCAACGACGTCGGCATCCGGGCCGCCAGCGGCCGGCTTCGTGGCTGGGAGGTCGACGTCGTCGACCTGGTGTCTTCCGGCCGGCGCCTGCTCGGTGGGCGACGTCGTGACCGCCGCACCGAGTCGTGGGAGCAGGTCCGCGCACTGTTCGCGAAGGCCTCGGACGTCTACGGCGACCTGCGGGACCTGCACCCCCGCGACATCGCCGAGCAGCTGCAGGACCTACCCGCGTCTGAGCGCACGACGGCGGCGGCCACCTTGGACGACGATCAGCTCGCCGAGGTCATGGAGGAGCTGCCCGAGGAGGTGCAGGCCGAACTCCTCGACGAACTCGGCTTGGAGCGCGCCGCCGACGTCCTGGAGGCGATGGAGCCTGATGACGCGGCGGATCTGCTCGGCGAGCTGGAGCGCGGCCGCCGTGGTGAGCTGCTGGCGGCCATGGAGCCCGACGAGGCTGCCCCCCTGCGACGCCTGCTGCGCTACGCCAACAACACCGCGGGTGGGCTGATGACGCCCGAACCGGTGCTGCTGGCGCCACAGGCGACGGTCGCCGAAGCGCTGGCGCTGCTGCGTGAACCCGACCTGACGCCGGCCCTGGCGTCACAGCTGTTCGTGGTGAACCCTCCGCTGGAGACACCTACCGGGACCTTTCGTGGGGTCTGCCACATCCAGCGACTGCTGCGCGAGCCGCCTAGTGTGCGCGTCCTGGACTGCGTCGACTCGCAACCCGAGCCGGTGGCGCCGGACCTGGACGAATTGCAGGTCGCCGAGCGACTCGCGGCCTACAACCTGCTGGCCCTGCCGGTGGTCGACGCGGCAGGCCGGCTGGTGGGCGCCGTCACCGTCGACGACGTCCTCGACCGGGTGCTGCCCGAGGATTGGCGGGTGCACCGTTGAGCCGGCTGCTGCGTGGTGACTGGCGGGCGCACCGGTGAGTCGGCGGCCCGGAGACCTCACCCGCCCGCGCGGCGGCACCCGCTTCGGCGTCCACTACGACCCCGACGCCTTCGGCCGCTTCTCGGAAGCCATCGCGCAGTTCCTGGGCACGGCCCGCTACCTCGTGGCCCAGACCGTCGTGGTGGTGGTCTGGATCTTCGTCAACGTCCTGGCGGTGCGGCTGCGCTGGGACCCCTACCCCTTCATCCTGCTCAACCTGTTCTTCTCCACCCAGGCCAGCTACGCGGCACCGCTGATCCTGCTGGCTCAGAACCGCCAGGCCGAGCGCGACCGCGCGCAGATCGAGCGCGACCGGGAGGTCACCGCCAGGACGCTGGCCGACACCGATTTCCTCGCCCGCGAGGTCACCTCGGTCCGCCTGGCGGTGGCCCAGTTGGTGACCGAGCGCGACCTGTCGCGGGAGCTGGGGCGGTTGACGGCCGAGTTGGAGGCCCTTCGCGCCGAGGTGAGCCACGCCCGAACAGAGCAACGCACAGGCACCGAACCCCACCAAGAGTGAGGTTGACCAGCGCAAACTTGGGAATGCTGAGCCGCAGTCCTTGCGGACGGGCCGCTCCACCCGCGAGGATGGGCAGACCGACCCCCCGGCAGGTCCGACCGACGTGAGGGAGCAAGATGGCCAAGCTGCAGTTCGACGGAGTGTACAAGCGCTTCCCCGATGGGACCGAGGCCGTCAAGGACTTGACCTTGGACATC
>JALZLC010000277.1 GCA_030858885.1 Actinomycetota bacterium | reverse complement strand
GAACTCGTAGATGCCGTCCAGGGCGCGCGCCAGGTCGTCGGCGTCGGGGTGCGCGGCGAGGCGCCGGCAGAACTCCGCCATCCATTCGGCACTGGGGAACAGCGGCACGATCGGTCCTCGATCTTCATCCCGCGCTCCTGGAGCGCAGCGGCAACGCAAACCCTGACCAGGCGTGGAAGGCTACCGCCGTGCTCACGGACCGCTGGCGCGCGCTGGTCCATACCGTGGAGGCGGAGCCCGAGGCCGGCCCGCTGAACGGCCTGCGCGTTGGCGTCAAGGACCTGATCGCCGTCGAGGGCGTCCCGCGACTGCTCGGCGCGCCCGAGCTCGCCGACCCGAGGCCGCAGCCGCGGGACGCGATCTGCGTGGCCCGGCTGCGGCGTGCGGGAGCGGCGATCGTCGCCACCACCGCGACGCACGCGCTGGCCTACGGGATCGTGACACCGCAGACGGTCAATCCGCGATCCCCGGGACGGATCGCCGG
The DNA here is from genome assembly GCA_030858885.1 of Actinomycetota bacterium. The sequence continues at coordinate 3,620 of JALZLC010000277.1, read as the reverse complement.
TGGTTCGTCGGGTGGGTCCGCCGCGGCCCTGGCCGCCGGACTCGTCGATGGTGCGCTGGGCAGCGACACCGGCGGCAGCGTCCGCATCCCGGCAGCCTGCTGCGGGGTGGTCGGCCTCAAGACCACCTTGGGTCTGGTTCCGGTCGACGGGGTCCAGCCGCTGGCACCCAGCCTTGACACGGTCGGGCCGATGGCCCGCGACGTCGCCACGACAGCGCGGCTGCTCGCCGCCTTGCTGGAGCGCAACCCGAGCGGCAGCGACCCCGCCCCGCCGCCAACGTTGCGCATCGGCGTGCCGCTGCAAGTCCGGCGCAGCCGCCTCGACGCCGAGGTGCGAGCGGTCTGGTACCACGTCCTGGACGCCGCAGCCGGGGCTGGAGCGTCGGTCACCGACGTCGATCTGCCGGCACTGACCGACTCCTGGCTGGCCAACGGTCGCCTGCTGGCGGCTGAGGCCTCGCGGACCCATGCCCAGGCGTTCGCCGCCACCCCGCAGCACTTCCCGGCCGATGTCCGCGAGCGTTTGGCCGCCGCGCACGCGCTCGACAGCGCGCCCGTGCGGGCGGCTCGCCGGGTCCGGACCGAGCTGTGCGACCAGTTGGCGAGGACCTTTGACGCGGTCGACGTGCTGGTCACCCCCACACTGCCGTGCCGGATCCCTCCGGTTGGCGTCGATCCGATCATCGTCGACGGTCATCCCGAGCGGGTGGTCTCGGCGATGACCCGTGCAACGAACAGCTGGAACCTGGCGGGCGTGCCGGCAGGGTCGGTGCCCGCAGGGGTCGACGGCGACGGTGGACCCGTGGGGGTGCAGGTGGTGGGGCCGAAAGACGGTGAGGCCACGGTGCTGGGCGCGATGGCGTTGATCGAGGAGCTGGGCGGCGGGCCTTGGCCTTGTGTCCTACCGCTTCGCTAAATGAGGACAGGCCTTGTGTCTTCGGCTGCGTCATCTGAGGAACGCCGTCTCCCTAGCCCTAGCGGGCCGGGGTGCGGCGCAGCACCAGGATGGCGCAGTCGTCGGTGGTGTTGCCGCCGGTCCATGCCTGCACCGCGTCCCAGACGCCGTCCGCCATGCATTGGGCGCTGGTGCCGACCAGACCGGTCAGGACCTCTTCCAGCCGTTCGATCCCCAGCAGCGCCCGGCCTTGGTCGGGTCCCGTTCGGGCCTCGGTGACCCCGTCGGTGTACAGGACGAGGCTCTGGCCCGGGCCCAGCGCGAAGTTGTGCTCGTCGTAGGTCGAGTCGCTCAGCATCCCGATCGGCACGTCGGGCGGCAAGGTGAGCACCTGGACGCCGTCCGGGCCGACCAGCATCGGCGGCGGGTGACCGGCCAACGACAGGGCCACGGTCCAGGTGGCGGGGTCGATGCGCGCGTAGACCATGGTGATGAAGCGGTCGGCGGCTGACTGCGTGCCGACAATGCCGTTCATCATCGTCATGACCAGGTTGGGCGTCGTCCCGCGCAGGGCGTACGCGCGCAGGGAGTACACCGCCATGGCGGTGAGGCTGGCAGCTTCGATTCCCTTGCCGGACACGTCCCCGCAGGCGATGCCGATATGCCCCGAGGCGGTGGGGAAGACGTCGAAGAAGTCGCCCCCCATCGCGAAGCCCGTGGTCGCCGACTGGTAGACGTGACCGACTTCCACCTCTGGCGGCAGGTCGACGACACGGGGCCACAGTTCGCGCTGGAGGGAGTTCAGCACGGACTGGGCACGCCGATGCAGGGAGGTCTGCTGTACCGCGGAAGCCAGGGCATGGGCCAGCGAGGCAAAGACCTCCTCGACCAGGCGTGGCATCTCATCAGAGACGAAGACCCCCAGGACTCCGGCGCTGGGTGGCGGCACGGGCACCAGGTGCACGCGATGCCCTGGCCATGCCCTGCCCACCGTCGAACCCTCCGGTACGCGATCAATGCGCTCACCCGCAGCCACCCTCGCGACCGGCCCGTTCGCCGGCAGGGCGGTGAGCCGCTGACGCACCGACGACGGGATGCCGGTGGCGCTGAGCAGCACCGGGCTACCGCCCTCGTCGCCGCTGACCCACAGCGCCGCTCCCGCCAGGCCCATGTCGAGGACCAGGCCATCGAGCACCTGGGCGCGGGCAGCGGCTGGGTCCGTGGCGTCCACCAGGCCGGCGGTCGTGCGGACCGCTCCTCGGAGTACCGCTTGGAGGTGGGCCAGCTGACCGTCGAGTTGCGCCCGGTCCAGCCCGGTGGCGGCGAGGGCGACCGCGACTTGCAACCGCTGTACGGCGGCGGCGTCCCAGCCACCATCCTGCGGGTCGGCAACCACCACCACAGCCGGTTCGCCGCCGCGGATGTGTACGCGAGCCAGGAGCAGCTCCTCCCACCCTGGCTGACCGGCGAACCACACCGGCAGTTCGTCGCCTGCTCCGGACGCGGACCAGACCTGGATCGGCAGGCCCCCGGCCGCGATCGGTGGCCGCGCGGCATCGCACGTCTGCACCAAGTCGTCGGCAGCGACCCGCGCGGCAATGCCGTATTGATCCGGCTGCCCGGCGGCGAGGACCACCCCTCGCCGGGCACCCGTCGTACGCACGGCGCAGGCCAGCGCAGCGGAGAGCATCTGCGGCTCGGACCCTTCGTCGCTCCCGCCCCGCGCGTACTGGGTCAACGCGTTGATCCGGTCGCCTCCATCCTGGCCGAGCTCACCCGCGGGTTCGTGGGCAAAGGCGACCAGCACGCCCCACACACCATCGACGTCGCGCAGCGGCTCCAACGTCACCCGCCATAGCGGGCTTTCCAGCTCGTCTGGCGGCCACCGCACCCCTAGACACTGCCCACCGGCACCGGCAGCCGCCGCAGCGATCGCTGCACGCAGATCCGCTGCGTTGTCGCTGTCGCCGCATGCGGCCTCGAAGGCGCTACCGAACCGCTCGGCCTTCGGGTCGAGCGCGCCCGCCAACCGGTCGAACGCGGCGTTGGCGACAAGGACCGGCCAGCCGGGCGAGCGTGCGTCGACCACGACGACGGGTGACGGTAAGGCGTCGACCACAGAGTGGTACGCCCGGGCTCCAAGGTCGCCGGTGAGGGATGCGCTGTGAGCATGCACCGAGCCGACAGTCTAACGGCCGCTGCCGACCGTCCTCGGCTGCGGACGGCGGGCTAGTCTTCGCGGCCATGCAGATCAGCGTGCTGGGCGCGGGAACCATGGGTGCGGGCATCGTGTACGTGGCGGCGGCCGCTGGGCTGCAGGTTCGGGTCTACGACGTCTCCGGGGAGGCCGTTGATGCTGGCTTACGCCGCCTGCAACGGGACCTCGACGGTGCCGTCGCACGCGACCGCATGACCGCCGACGAGGCGGCTGCCGCCCGTGCTCGGGTGCTGGCGTCCACGGATCTCGCGGAGGCCGTTGGCGGCAGCGACCTGGTGGTGGAGGCGGTCGTGGAGGAGATGGCCGTGAAGCGAGACCTGCTCGCTCGTGCGGAGGCCGACGCTGCAGCGAGCACCGTCTTGGCAACCAACACCTCGTCGTTGTCGGTGACCGAGATCATGGCCGGGCTGGAGGATCCCGGCCGGGGGATCGGCATGCACTTCTTCAACCCGGTTCGGGCGATGCGGTTGTGCGAGCTGGTGGTCGGGTTGGACACGCGTGAGGAGA
>JALZLC010000269.1 GCA_030858885.1 Actinomycetota bacterium | reverse complement strand
CCGCACCGCACCTGCTGTTCCCGGGGCTGTTCCTCAGCCTCGCGATCTTTGCCTTCATTCTCATGGGCGACGCGCTGCGCGACGCCCTGGACCCGAAGCTGCGATGACCGCGCAAGCCACCTTCGAGCCCCCCCAAGGCGACACCGGGACCGCTGCGCTGCTGGAGGTGGAGAACCTCCATGTGGAGTTCCGCACCCGTCGCGGTGTGGTCAACGCCGTCAACGGCATCGACTACGTGCTGCGGGAACGCGAGACGCTGGCGATCTTGGGCGAGTCAGGCTCGGGCAAGAGCATCAGCGCCCAGGCGATCATGGGGATCATCGACAGCCCTCCTGGCTTCGTGACCCAGGGAGCCGTCCGCTACCGAGGTGACGATCTGCTCACCATGCCGCCGTCGGACCGCCGTCGGATCCGTGGCGAGCAGATCGCGATGATCTTCCAGGACGCCCTGTCGGCGCTCAACCCCGTGTTCAGTGTGGGCTGGCAGCTCGCCGAGATGTACCGCGTGCATCGTGGGACCTCGCGTCGGGAGGCGCGCAAGCTGGCCATCGAGCTCATGGATCGCGTCCGGATCCCGTCCGCGGCTGAGCGGGTCGACAGCTACCCGCACGAGTTCTCGGGCGGCATGCGCCAGCGGATCATGATCGCCATGGCGATGGCGTTGGACCCGGCGATCCTGATCGCCGACGAGCCCACGACCGCCCTCGACGTGACCGTCCAGGCGCAGATCATGCAGCTGCTCGCCGACCTGCAGACCGAGTCCGGGCTGGGCCTGATCCTCATCACCCACGACCTCGGCGTCGTGGCCGACGTTGCCGACCGCATCGCGGTGATGTACGCCGGCAAGATCGTGGAGACGGCCAACGTCCACGACGTCTACGGCGCGCCGGCGCACCCCTACACCAAGGGACTGATCGCCTCGATCCCCCGCGCCGACCAGAAGGGCAGCCAGCTGGAGCCCATCAGGGGAGCCCCACCAAGCCTGATGCGGATCCCTTCCGGTTGCTCGTTCCATCCCCGTTGCAACTACGCCCGGCAACGGTGCACCGAGGATGTCCCGACGCTGTACGAGGTGGACCCGTCGCGGTCAAGCGCCTGCCACTACTGGCAAGAGGTCATCAACGACACAGGTGGCAGCCATGGCGAGTGACCTGCACGGCAACCCGCGGGAGGCCGATGAGCCGCTGCTGCGGGTGGACAACCTCGTCAAGCACTTCCCGCTGAAGCAGGGCGTGGTCTTCAAGCGTCAGATCGGCGCCATCAAGGCCGTCGACGGCGTCAGCTTCGAACTGCGACGCGGCGAGACACTCGGGCTGGTCGGCGAGTCCGGCTGCGGCAAGTCGACGGTCGCCAAGACGCTGCTGCGGCTGGAGGAGCCCACCGACGGGCATGCCTACTACAAGGGCGATGACATCTTCGCGCTGTCGCGCTCACAGCTGCGCACCCTGCGCCGCCAGATCCAGATCGTCTTCCAGGACCCGTACTCCTCGCTGAACCCCCGCATGACCGTCGGCGACATCATCACCGAGGCGTGGGAGATCCACTCCGGGGTCGTGCCCAAGAAGGAGCGCTCCGAGCGGGCCCGCGACCTGCTGCGCCGGGTCGGCCTGTCGCCCGACGACGTCAACCGGTACCCGCATCAGTTCTCCGGTGGGCAGCGGCAGCGGCAGCGCATCGGGATCGCGCGCGGCCTGACACTGAACCCCGACATCATCATCTGCGACGAGCCCGTGTCGGCCTTGGACGTGTCGGTGCAGGCGCAGGTCATGAACCTGCTGGAGGAGATCCAGGACGAGTTCGGCATCGCCTACATCTTCATCGCCCATGACCTGTCGGTGGTGCGCCACATCTCCGACCGCGTCGCCGTGATGTATCTGGGGCGCATCGTGGAGATCGGCAACGAGGCCGAGATCTACGACAACGCCACCCACCCGTACACCCAGGCGTTGCTGTCGGCCGTCCCCATCCCCGATCCCCAAGCACGCGGCACCGGCGGGCGCATCCTGCTGGAGGGCGATGTCCCTTCGCCAGCCAACCCGCCGTCGGGCTGTCGCTTCCGCACGCGCTGCTGGAAGGCCGAGGACGTCTGCGCGGAAGAAGATCCCGCGCTCATCGATCGTTTCGGGCATGGCCATCCCAGTGCCTGCCACTTCGCCGCACCGCGAGAGCTCGCCCAGGTCTGACCGCCGGGAACTTTCCTTCCCGACGGCCGCGTTGGATTTTCAGGCGCAGCATGGCGGCGCACCGCCGTCAGCCCAGCCGCCTGACAACATTGCCGTCGTGGCCGCGGATGGCGTCCCATCAGCGGCGATGTCTGCTAACGTCTCGCGTCAGGTCGAAGGGGGGAGTCTGTGCTCCCCCGAGAATGCAGTTCCCGGTCGCGCAGCTGTTGCGCCGGCCGGCCGTTGGATGGCCCGGCCGTCCGAGGAGGAACGTATGGGATTGATCCGCAAGCCAGCCCACTGGTTGCTGCTGCTCGTCACGCTGTCGATGCTCGCCGCCGCCTGTGGCGGCGGTGGCGGCGGTGGCAGCTCGGAGCCAGCGAGTGAAGGTGGAGGCGCTGCCAGCGAGACCGGTGCCGCAAGCGAGAGCACCGACGCCGGCCAGGCGGCTGAGGGCGGCAGCGTCGTCTTCGGCGCTGACCAGCAGCCCGACATCATGAACCCCACCCTGACGGCGGGCAACCTGTTCGCCACCACCGTCATCACGACCCCGCTGTTGGAGGGGGCCTATCAGCTCCTGCCGGACTTCACCTACCAGCCACAGCTGATCGACGGCGAGGCTGAGACCACCCAGGACCCGTTCACGGTGACCTACACCATCAAGGACGAGGCCCAGTGGAGTGACGGTGAGCCCATCACCGCCCAGGACTTCATCTTCACCTGGAAGACCTACGTCAACGAGAAGTGGGACATCACCTCCCGTGACGGCTACGACCAAATCACCGACGGTGAGGCGATGGACGACAAGACCGTCCGCTTCACCTTCGACAAGCCGTTCGCGCCCTACAAGGTGCTCTTCTCGCCGATCCTTCCGCAGCACGAGCTGCAGGGCAAGAACTTCAACCAGGTCTGGAACGACGAGGTCACCTTGTCCTCCGGCCCGTTCGAGTTCGACAGCTGGCAGAAGGGCCAGCAGGCGACCATCAAGCGCAACGAGAACTACTACGGTGAGCCGGCCAAGCTCGACGAGATCTCCTTCCGCTTCCTGGAGGACTCCAACACCCAGGTGCAGTCGCTCCAGGGTGAGGAGATCGACATGATGTACCCGCAGCCGCAGATCGACCTCGTCGAGCAGGTCTCAGAGATCGAGGGCGTGAAGGCCGAGACCGCTGCCGGAACGGTGTGGGAGCACCTCGACTTCAACTTCGCCGTGCCGCCGCTGGACCAGCTGTTCGTCCGCCAAGCCATCGCCCACGGCATCGACCGCGAGGCGCTGGCCGAGCAGCTGATCAAGCCGATCAACCCCGAAGCGGTGCCGCTGCAGAACCTGATCTACGTCAACAACCAGGCCGAGTACGAGCCGCACTTCGACCAGTACAACTACGACCCCGACCGCGCCCGCCAGCTGCTGGAGGAGAACGGCTGCACCGAGGGGGACGGCGGCATCTACGAGTGTGACGGCGAGCCGCTGTCGTTCCGCTACACCACCACGGCCGGCAACGAGCTGCGCGAGCTGCAGCTGGAGGTCATCCAGGCCCAGCTGAGCGAGATCGGCATCGATATCAAGTCCGACATCGGTGACGCGGCCACCGTGTTCGCCGACGTCCTGCCCAGCGGCGCCGACGGAGCGTGGGACCTGTTCAACTTCGCCTGGGTCGGTTCCCCCGACCCGTTCGGCGGCAACGCGATCTGGATGTGCGAGGGTGGCCAGAACTACAACAGCTACTGCAACGAGGAGGTCACCGATCTCCTGCGGGAGACCAACACCCTGCTTGACCCGGCAGAGCGTGCCGCCACCTACAACGAGGCTGACGCGCTGATGGCCGATGACCTGCCGGTACTGCCGCTGTACCAGAAGCCGACGTACTTCGCCTGGAACGAGAGGATCTCTGGACCGAAGGAGAACCCGACCCAGGCCGGCCCGACCTGGAACGCGGGCGAGTGGTTCTTGACCGAGTAGTACGACAGCGGTGACAGCCGCAGGGCCTTCCCGGACTTTCCTGGGGAGGCCCTGCGGTGGTACAACCGGCACCGCGCAGGGGAGGTCAATGCGATGACCACGTTCATCATCCGACGGCTCCTGTTCAGCATTCCCGTCCTGATCGCGGCCAGCATGCTGATCTTCTTTTCGATCTCCATCGCCGGCGACCCCCTCGGCGAGCTGCGGACGCGGCCCAACGTCGACGAAGGCACCATCGATCGCATCGCGGAGCGCAAGCACCTCGACGACCCGATCGTCACGCAGTACGGCTACTGGGTCCGCGACGCCTTCACCAACAACTTCGGCACCACCACGCTATCCAATCAGCCGATCTGGCCGGACCTGAAGCGGGCGATGTGGAACACCCTGCAGCTGATCGTCGCCGCCGAGGTCATCGCCATCGTCATCGCCGTGGCGGTCGGCATCCTCTCGGCGCGAAAGCAGTACTCGCTGTTCGACTACACCGCGACGACCCTGTCCTTTTTAGGCTTCTCCATGCCGGTGTTCTGGCTGGCCCTCATCCTGCAGGTGCTGGCCGTGAACTTCCTTGAGGCCACCGGGACGCGGATCTTCTACACGGCAGGCTTGTCCTCGCCCGGGGCCCGAGCCGCCGGCTTCTTCCCGTTCGTCCTCGACCGGCTCCAGCACCTGGCGCTACCGATCATCACGATCGCCGCCATCAGCATGGCCACCTACAGCCGCTACACGCGCGCCTCGATGCTCGAGGTGATCAACTCCGACTACGTGCGGACCGCCCGCGCGAAGGGATTGGAGGAAAAGAAGGTCATCCGCAAGCACGCCTTCCGTAACGCCCTGATCCCGCTGACCACGGTGATCACCCTGAACTTCGGTGTGGCCATCGGCGGGGCCGTCGTGACCGAAACCGTGTTCGCCCTCAACGGCATGGGCGCGTACTACATCAGGGCCCTCGCCGAACGTGACGTCTACCCGGTGATGGCCTGGCTGATGATCGTGGCGGTGCTGGTGGTGGTGT
>JALZLC010000324.1 GCA_030858885.1 Actinomycetota bacterium | reverse complement strand
GCCAGGTCGTCGCGCTGGGGTACTCCTTCGGTGACATCGCGGTCCTGTCGCTGGCGCTCACCCTGCTGTCGCAGGCTCCGGTGGCCAAGCGTGGGCCGTTGCTACTGCTGGTCGCCCACTCCGGCGTCCTGGTGATGACCAACACCATCTACGCCCACCGGTTGTTCTCCGAGCAGTACGCCACCGGCTCCCTCCTTGATGTCGGGTGGATGACGGCGAACCTGCTGCTGGCGCTGGCGGCGCTGCACCCCGGTGGCGACCTGAGCGCGGACGCTGATGAACGGTCGATGTCCGAGTTGGGACTGGCCCTGCCCTACGTTCCCGTGCTGGCTGGCATCGCCGTGGCAGGGTTCCAGCTCGTCACCGTCGGACGGCTGTTTCCGTTCATGGCCTGGACCGCCATCGCGCTCGGCGTGATCTTGGTGGCCCGCCACCTGCTTACGCTGGGCGAACACCTGTGGCTGCAACGCACCCTGCAAGCGCAGGTCCAGGCCCGGACACTGGAGCTGCGTGGCCGTGAGGATCAGCTCCGGCATCAGGCCAACCACGACTCGTTGACCGACTTGCCCAACCGCACGCTGTTTCTTGACCGCCTCCAGCAGGTGCTGCTGCGCCGTCAGAACGACACTTCGTTGGTGGCCGTGCTGTTTGCAGACCTTGACGGCTTCAAGGACGTCAACGACAGCCTCGGTCACGCCGCCGGTGACCGCTTACTGCGTCAGGTGGCGACGCGGATGCGCGCATGCCTGCGCGCCGAGGACACGCTCGCGCGCATCGGTGGTGACGAGTTCACGGTGCTGTGCCCTGACCTGGCCAGCGAGCCACAAGCCGTCGCGGTCGCCGAACGGCTGGGTGAAGCGCTGGGGGCACCGCTGTTCCTCGACGGCCACGAGACCTACGTCACGGCCAGCATCGGCATCGCCATCGCCGGCTCACGCGGCTGTGTGCCCGACGAGCTGCTGCGCGACGCCGACGCGGCGATGTACCAGGCCAAGGAGCGTGGGACGGGTCAGGTCCAGGTGTTCACTCAGGCGCTGCACGCCCGTGCGGAGTCGCGCTTGCAGACCGCAGCCGCGCTGCGCCGAGCCGTGGCCGACGAGCAGCTGCGCGTGGTGTACCAGCCGGTCGTCTCGCTGCGTGACGGGACGATCAAAGGCATCGAGGCCTTGGTCCGCTGGGAGCATCCCCAGCGGGGGTTGCTCGGGCCGAGTGACTTCATCGAAGTGGCCGAGGACACCGGCCTGATCGTCGGGGTCGGCCTCTGGGTGCTCCAGCAGGCCTGCTGCCAATTGGCAGAGTGGAACGCCGCCGTCACCAACCTCGACGTCAACATTGCCGTGAACCTGTCGGCCCGGCAGCTGGTGGAACCGAGCCTGCCGCAGAGGGTGGCCGAAACCATCGAGTCCTGCGGACTCGAACCCCGCCGGCTCGTGCTGGAGATCACCGAGTCGGCATTGGTGCGCGACGTCACCACTGCCGCGATGGTGCTGCACGAGCTCAAGGAGCTGGGGGTCGTCCTGGCCATCGACGACTTCGGCACCGGCTTCAGTTCGCTCAACTACCTCAAGCGGTTTCCCGTCGATGTGCTGAAGATCGACCGCTCGTTCGTCACCGGCCTCGGCGTTGACCCGGAGGACGGCGCCATCGTGGCCGCGGTTCGAGCGTTGGGCGGGGCCTTGGGTCTCGACGTCGTCGCCGAGGGCGTCGAGACCGAGCTGCAAGCCGCCAAGCTGCTGGAGCTGGACTGCCCCTACGCCCAGGGCTACCTGTTCAGCCGGCCGGTGCCCGCAGCGGCGTTGCTGCCGAGCCTGCTGCGCTCGAGCCGGGCGTCGACGCTGGTTGGCGCAGCTGGCACCAGCGGCGCCACGGGGGAAGGTCTCGGCCCGCTGGGGGGAGGGTGATCAGCACACGCACGGGGGAGCACGTACGCTTGTGAATGAGCGTCATCGGCATTCAGGAGCCACGCAGCGTGACCAGTCGGCAGATTCCCGAGGCGAGCGTGGCACGGCTACCCGTGTACCTGCGCGCCCTGGTCGACATGGCGGAACGTGGCACCCACACCGTGTCGTCGGATGCGTTGGCTGACGCCGCCGGGGTGAACTCGGCCAAGATCCGCAAGGACCTGTCCTACCTCGGTTCCTACGGCACCCGCGGCGTCGGCTACGACGTGGAGTACCT
>JALZLC010000322.1 GCA_030858885.1 Actinomycetota bacterium | reverse complement strand
TCGTTCCGGTCTGGCCGCGCGCCACGGCATCGCACTGGTCAACGCGCCGGGCACCATCGACGCCGGCTATCGCGGCGAGATCAAGGTCGTGGTCATCAACCTCGATCCGGCCGAACCGGTCGCCCTGCAGCGCGGCGAGCGGATCGCCCAGCTCATCGTGCAGCGCGTGGAGCACGTGGCGGTCGTGGAGGTCGACGCTTTGGACGCCACGGTGCGTGGCGAGGGTGGCTTCGGCTCGTCCGGTCGCAGCTAGCAGCGCTGGCTGGCCCCGCGTGGTTGGCTTGCGGCCCCTGCGGGGCTGGGGCAGGATGGCCATTCGCCCCGGAGACGCTTTCGGGTCATGCGGACGTGGCTCAGTGGTAGAGCACCACCTTGCCAAGGTGGGGGTCGCGGGTTCGAATCCCGTCGTCCGCTCCACCAACCGCTGGCTCTTCCGCCACCTCTCGGGTTTCAAATCGCGGGTAGCCGTAGCGCGGGAAGACGTCTCAGTCGGTCGGCGTTGTCAGGGCCATGAGTCAAAACCACGCGGCTGCGGGGCTTTCACTGTCCCAGCGGACGGCCCTTCAGGCACTTCTCGCGGGCGAGCGAGAGAAGACAGCAGCTCGAGTCGCGGCGCTCACGCGCGACTTTGACGACATCGTCGAGTCCTCCGCCATCGCGCCTCCCGACGACGAGCATGATCCCGAGGGTGCAACGATCGCCTTCGAGCGTGCTCAAGTGACGGCGCTGCTGGCGCAGGCGCACCGCCACCTCGCCGACCTGGAGCTGGCAACGACAAGGCTTGGCGACGGTACCTACGGCGTCTGCGAACGGTGTGGGCAACCGATCGCCATCGAGCGCCTGCTGGCCCGCCCGACTGCGCAAACCTGCATCGACTGTGCCAGCGCGAAGTAACCCCTCCCGTCCGACCCGGGGCGTGTGGCGGTTGCGCCACCGGGCAGGATGGGTCTCCGATGACGTTGCCCACTCTGCTGCTCGGGCCGATGCTGCGCCGGGTCGAACCGCGGCGGGTCTGTGTGTTCGTGGCCACCAGCGTGGCCGCCCGCGTCCGCGCTGAGATCTTCGACCTCGGCCCGGAGGGATCTGGCGATCCCGAGCCGATCGGCTCCGGCGAGGCCGAATCCTGGCAGCTCGGCGAACGCCTGTACGTCCATCTGGTCTCCGCGCGACCGAACAACGAGAACTTCCCGACCGACCGGCTGCTGGCGTATGACGTCGAGCTGCACAGCAACGACGCCGCGGGCACCCAGCGGCTGGGTGACCTCGGGCTGCTCAGCGGCCGCGGTCGGGTCACCTACGGCGACCTGGCGCTGCCCACCTTCTTCATCCGGGAGCGGATCGCGGCGCTGAACCTGCTGCACGGCTCGTGCCGCCTGCTGCACGGCAAGGGTGAGGACGGCCTGCTGTCTGCGGACGAGGTGCTCACCGCCGACGCCCGCGATCTGGGAAAGCGCCCGAGTGCCCTGCTGCTCACCGGCGATCAGATCTACGGCGACGAGGTCGCCGGCCCGTTGATCCGGCACCTGACGAAGCTGGGCAGTCAGCTGCGAGGAACGAACGACGAGGTCTCCGTCCCGGGGATGCCGGCGCTGTCGACGATCCCGGTCTACGGCCGCCAGGACCTGGTGGCCGAGCGCGCCGCCTTCACGTCGAGCAAGGCGGCCAACCACATCCTCAGCTTTGGCGAGTTCGCGGCCATGTACCTGACGGCCTGGAACGAAAAGATCTGGCCGGCGTTCCCATCCGCCGAGGAGGCGATCCCGGCGACCACGGCCCGCAGGCTCGAAGTCGCCAAGCTCCGGCGCAGGTACGCCACAGAGCTGAAGAACCTGCTCGAGGCGAGACGCGCCATCCCCGCCGTGCGCCGGCTGTTCGCCAACGTCCCGACCTACGTGATCTTCGACGACCATGACGTGACCGACGACTGGAACCTCACCGCGGGGTGGCGGAACCGAGTCCAAGCGAGCCCCAGCGGGCGGCGCGTCGTGGCCAACGCCCTGGCAACGTTCTGGGCATTCCAGGGCTGGGGCAACGATCCCGATCTGTTCGACGACGACTTCAAGCACACCGTCACGGGCTTCCTGGCGGCCGAGCCCACGGTTGACGGTGCGCGGTTCGACACGTCATTGTGGTCGTTCGACCGCTGGAGCTTCGCCGCGCCCACCGACCCACCAACCATCCTGCTGGACACCCGCACGCAACGCAGCTTCGACGACGACGAAGGCGCCGCCCGCCTGCTGGGACCCGCCGAGCGTCAGCGGGTCCTGAACCTCTGTCGCGGCGCCGGGCACCGGCCCGGCGAGCCGCTCATCTTCGTCTCAGCCGTGCCCGTCTTCGGGCTTGAGTTGCAGGAGCGCCGCCAGAAGTTCCTGGTGGACAAGGTGGGACCCTACGAGATCGACTTCGAGGCCTGGCACTCCAACCTCGCGGGGCTGGTCGACTTCCTCCGGCTGCTCACCGTTGACCTGGGGCTGACCTCGTGCGTGCTGCTGTCCGGAGACGTGCACTACGGGCTGAACGTGCAGGCCGACTTCGCCGTCGGCCCGCGGAGGGTCTCGGTGGCCCAGCTGGTCAGCAGCTCGCTGAAGCACAGCGGCATGGCGAGCAGGATCGTGCTGCAGGGAGTCGGCAACCTCGGTACGCCCTTCCACGCCCGCCTCGGCTGGGACCGGCCTCCGACCGCGAGTGGCCGCGGCGGCCGGCGGCGCCGCCTGCTGACCCGCGCGGCCAACACCGACGAGTGGGACGAGGATTCACCGGTGTTCCTCGCCCCCTCCCTCGCGGCGCACCTGGGCTTGGACCAGCCGCCCGACTACCGCGAGTCGCGGCGCTACCTGCGACCGGTAGAGGGGGGAGCCTCACCGCTGATCGGTGAGAACAACGTGGGTCTGGTCAGCTATCGCGACGAGGCGGTGGTCCACCGGCTGCTGGGCCGCGGCCGGCGGGGCATGCGCGTGTCCACCGTCACCTTTCCCAACCGGACACCGGCCCCTTCCTGAGGTGTGCTGCCCGCCTCCTTGACCGCCCACGGGCACGGCAGGCACGATCGAAGCCATGGAGGCGGGGCGGGGGACGACGATGCGCGCGGCGGTCACCATCGGATTCGGGGGCCCGGAGATGCTGGAGGTGCGCGACAACGTGCCGGTGCCAGACGCAGGGCCGGGCGAGGCTCTGGTGGAGGTCGGTGCCTGTTGCTGCAACAACTCGGACCTGTGGCTGCGCGAAGGTGCCTACGGACGGGAGGACGAGCCAGACGCCCGTGCCGGCTGGCGACGCGAGGCGCAGCCGGTCAGCTTCCCACTCATCCAAGGCTCGGGTACCGTCGGCCGGGTCGCGGCGGTGGGGGAGGGGGCGGACGAGCGGCTGCTTGGCCAGCGGGTACTGGTCGAGCACACGCTGTACAGCGACGCAGCGCCGAACCGTACGGCATCGCCGGAATCATCGGTTGGGAACGGGACGGCGGGTTCGCCGACTACGTCTGCGTCCCGGTGGAGAACCTGGGCGTGATCGCCTCTGAGCTGGACGACGCGCAGGTCGCGGCGCTGGGTTCGGCATCGCTGGTCGCGGCAGCCCGGATGCTGGAGCGTGCCCGGCTCGCCCCCGGGTGAGATGATCCTGATCACCGGGGCATCCGGCGGCGTGGGTAGCGGTGCAGTGCAACTCGCGAGACTTCGCGAGGCGCGTGTCCTCGCGCTGGCCGGCTCCCGCAAGGAGCAGGCAGTGAGGGAGCTCGGCGCCGATCTCGTCGTGGCGAGCCGGTCCACGAACCTGGCCGAGCACGTGCTGGCCGCCAACGGCGGGCCAGTCGATGTCGTCGCCGATGTCGTGGGTGGCTCGATCTTCGCAGGGCTGCTACGGGTATTGCGGCCGCTCGGCCGCTACGTCACGGTTGGCGCGGTCGGCGGTCCGGTCGCGGACCTGGACCTGCGCACGCTCTACCTCAAGCATCTCGACCTGCTCGGCTCCACGCTCGGCTCGCACGACGATTTCACCAGGCTCGTGCGCCTGATCAACGAGGGC
>JALZLC010000310.1 GCA_030858885.1 Actinomycetota bacterium | reverse complement strand
GCGTTCGACATGGAGCTCGTCGAGCTGCACGACGTCCTGCACTGATCGACGCGGGACCGCTTCGCGACAGGAGCGTGAGCAGTCCCGGAGCGAGGGGGAGGACTTGAGCGCCAGGCTGCCTCGTCACGCCGATCGCTACCTCGACTTCTTGGCCGTGGAGCGCGGACTGTCCACGCACAGCCTGGCGGCCTACCGTCGCGACCTCACCCTGTACGGGGCCTACCTGACCGGAGTCGGGATCGACAGCCCCCTGCGCGCCACACCGGAAGACCTCGCCGAGTTCGTCGCCTGGGTGCGGGACCGTCGGACCGACCGGGACAGACCCTATGCCGCATCGACCGTGGCTCGAACACTCGTATCGGTGCGTGGACTGCACAGATTCCTGGTCCGCGAGGGGCTCGCGGACGCCGACCCCTCCGTCGAGATCAGCGGGCCCCGGCCTCGCCGACCGCTCCCCAAGGCCCTTTCGCTGGCACAGGTCGAGGCGCTGCTGGCCGCGCCGACCGGCGACGAGCCCAGTGGCCTGCGGGACAAGGCGCTGCTGGAGGTGTTGTACGGGGCCGGGTTGCGGATCACCGAGCTGGTGGATCTCGACGTCGACGACGTCGACCTGCGCTCGCGCTCCGTACGCTGCGTCGGCAAGGGCAACAAGGAACGGGTCGTGCCGCTCGGACGGGTCGCCGCCGCGGCGGTGGACGCCTGGCTGGTCCGAGGGCGCCCAGCGCTGGCCCCGACGTCGCCGGCACTGCTGGTCAACCGCGGCGGCGGGCGCCTGACCCGCCAGGGAGGATGGAAGATCATCAAGAGGCACGCCGAGGCGGTCGGGCTCGCTGCCAACGTGTCACCCCACACCCTGCGTCACTCGTTCGCGACCCACCTGCTGGATAACGGCGCGGATGTGCGTGTGGTCCAAGAGCTCCTCGGGCATGCCTCTGTGAACACGACGCAGGTGTACACCCTGGTCAGCCGTGCGCGACTGCGTTCCGTCTACGAGCGGGCGCATCCCCGCGCGCTGGCTGCTGCCGCCGGCCATCCGGCCGGCGCCGAGTCGACACTTGACGGCCCACAAGCGAGGATCTCATGACTCCCGAACTGACCGCGCGGCTGCGCAAAGAGCTCGAGACCGAGCGTGCGGGCGTGCTCGACGACCTGCGAGCCCACGGCGCTGACCCCGCCAGCCATCGAGTCGAGCGGATCGCCGGTGTCGACGGCAACTTCGCCGACTCCGCCGCCGCGACCGCCGAGCGAGGTGAAGCCCTCGCCCTCATCGACAACGCCCGCGAGCGGCTCGCCGAGGTGGACGAGGCCCTCGGGCGTATGGACCAGGGCACGTACGGCACCTGCAGTGACTGTGGCGCGACGATCCCCGAGGCGCGGCTCGAGGCCAGGCCACTGTCCGTGCGTTGCGTGCAGTGCGCAGCGCAGCGCGCCTAGCGGGCGACCCTGTGGTGCGCGCGGTCGACGTCATCGGTGCCAAGCGAGACGGCGCCGAGGTCGACGCCGCCGAGCTGGCTTGGTTGGTCGGGGGGTTTCTCGACGGCTCGGTCACCGAGGGGCAGATGGCGGCCTTCCTGATGGCGGGAGTGCTGCGTGGATTCAGCCGCGCGGAAGCGCGCGCCCTGACCGACGCGCTGGTCGCCAGCGGTGAGCAGCTGGACCTGTCGTCATTGAGCGGACCCACCGTCGACAAGCACTCCACCGGCGGGGTCTCTGACGCCACTACCTTGCTGGTGGCGCCGCTGTTGGCCACGGCCGGCGCCAAGCTGGTGAAGCTGTCCGGCCGGGGGCTCGGTCACACCGGCGGGACGCTGGACAAGCTCGAGTCCATCCCGGGCTTGCGCACCGGCTTGGACCCCGAGGAGATGCTCCGCATCGCCGAGGAGGTCGGCTGTGTCGTCGCGGCGCAGACGCAGAGGCTGGTGCCGGCTGACAAGGCGCTGTACGCCCTGCGGGACGTGACGGGCACGGTCGCGTCGACCGCGTTGATCGCCTCCAGCGTGATGTCGAAGAAGCTGGCCGCCGGCGCCGGCACGATCGTGCTGGACGTCAAGACCGGCGGCGGGGCGTTCATGAAGGAGACGGCGGCGGCCGAGGAGCTGGCGGAGCTGTGCGTGGCCATCGGTCGCGAAGCCGGCCGCCGTTGCGCGGCGATCGTCAGCGCCATGGATCAGCCACTGGGGCGGGCGGTGGGCAACGCGCTGGAGGTGGCCGAAGCCGTCGAGCTGCTGGCGGCCGACCCGCAGGGCCGTCTGGCCGAGGTTGCGCTGGAGCTGGCGACGCTCGCGCTGGTCGAGGCGCGGGGCGCAGGTGAACAGGCGGCGAATGCCGCCGGGGGAGAAGAGGCGGCGAGTGCCGCCGGGGAGCTGCGCCACGCCTGGACGTCTGGCGCCGCGCTGGAGACGCTGGCGCGGATGATCGTCGCTCAGGGCGGCGACGGATCGGTCTGCGAGCGCCCGAGGGACGTGCTGCCAGCGGCGCCGGTCATTCGCGACGTCGTCGCCGAGGAGGCCGGCAGCGTTGCTGCGGTGCCTGCCCTGCCCGTCGGCGAGCTGGCCGCCGTCCTCGGCGCGGGACGGTCGCGCCAAGCCGACGAGATCGATCCGGCGGTCGGCATCGAGCTACGCGTCGAGGTCGGCGACCGCGTCGAGGCCGGTGCCGTGCTGGCCGTGGTGCACGCCCGCGACGAGCCGGCCGCCCAGCATGCCCGCGAGCGGCTTGGACGCCTGATCAACTTGGGCGGGGACCCAACCGCCCCCGCCACGGTCCTACGCCGGATCGGCGGAGGTTGAGTCGACGTGGGCTTGGACTGCTCGGAAGTCCGCCAATGAGTAAGCGGTGACGGTCGAGCGGACCGACGCGCGTGCGCTGGCCGAGCGGCGCAACCCGAACAGCGGCGCCAGCTCGCCGAAGTAGCTGCCGGGCCCGAGCCGTGCGAGCTGCTCCTCGCCGCCGTCGCTGCGGCGTCGCACGATGTCCACGGTCCCGTCATCCACCACATACACGAGGTCGCCGGGATCGCCCTGCGAGAACAGCACTTGGCCCGGGTCAAGCGTGAGTTGATGCGGGGGCCGCGACGCCTCCGTCGCCCGTGGCGTGAGTTCGACGACGCGGTCAGCCAGCGGCAGGAGACGCTCGTCATGCGTTGCGACAATCACGATCCGACCCGGTGCCGCGAGTTGGCGCAGCAGGCGGAGGACACCGTCGACCTGGATGTAGTCCAGATGGGCGGTGGGTTCGTCGGCCAGCACCAGCCCGGGGTCGTGGGCCAGTGCACGGGCGATGGCCACGCGCTGCGCCTGGCCTCCCGACAGGTCCCCAGGTCGGTGATGCAGGCGGTCGGTCAGATCGACGCGTCGCAGCAGCTCCTCGGCGCGCGATCGCGCCTGCCGGCCCGCCACGCCCGCGACTCGCAGGGGCACCGCGACGTTCTCGGAGGCGGTCAGGCTGGGCACCAGGTTGAACGACTGGAAGACCACGCCGACCTTGTGGCGGCGGTAGTCCACCAGCTCGCGCCCCCGCAGGCCGGTGACCTCGACGTCACCTAGGCGAATCGAGCCGGCGGTGGGCGAAAGGATCGACGCCAGGGCCGACAACAGCGTCGTCTTGCCGCAGCCGCTGGCGCCCAACAGCAGCACCAGCTGTCCCGACTCGACGCACAGGTCCAGGCCGTCGATGGGACGGACCTCGTAGCCGCCGCTGGAATAGGCGATCACGAGGTCGCTGATCACCAGGTCCGGGCCGCCGGCCGGGTCGGTCGCCGCGTCCTCCGCCGGGTGCGCGGTCGCCCTCGCTGGGTGATCCCGGGTCGGCCTGAGGCGCATCACTGACCCCCGAACGCCAGCGCCGGCTGGACCTTCACCGCCTGGCGCAGCCCGGCCAGGCTGGCCAGGACCCCGACCGCAGTCACGATCGCGGCGAGCCGCAGGTACAGCGCCGCCGGGATTTGCACGGCGAACGGGAAGCTGGGCACGAGCAGCCAGGCGACCACGACCGCCACCACCGCGGAGGCGGCCGCGAGCACGGCCGCTTGGAGGAGCAGACCCGCCAGCAGCGACCGGTTGGTGGCTCCGGTCGCCTTGAAGACCGCGAAATCCCTCGACCGCTCCAGTGCCGACAGGTAGACCATCGATCCGACGATGCCGGTGGCCACGATCCACAGCAGAAAGTTGAGCAACGCAATGGTCTCGGTCGAACTCTTCAGCGGGCGCTCGAGGTCGCGCACGACCTGGGAGTTGTCCAGCGCGCGCAGGCCGTCGGGAAGTGCGCTCGGCACGCCGAGGGTGGCCACCCCCATGGCCAGTGGCTGCCCGCGAAAGGTGATCGCTTGGGCGTCGGGCAGCAGCACGAACACCGTTGGTGTGCCGAAGTACCAGGTGACCTGCTCCGCCAGGCCCACGACCCGCAGGTCGTGGCCGCCGACGCTGATCGTGGCCCCCACGTCAACCCCGAGCGCAACGTCGGCGATGGCTTCGCCGGGTTCCTGCAGGCCTCGCCCGCTCGAGGCAGGAATGGCCACGAACGATCCTGGCCTGTAGCCGATGATGTTGACGTCCTGGGGCGCCTCCCGCTCCACGGTGGAGCGCGAGATGACCACCGGTTCCGCGGCCTCCACCCCCGGCTCCAGGGCCACACGGCGCGCGGTGCCGGCCGGGATCGGCGAGGCCGTGGTGAACGGACCCGAGGTGCCCTCGTCCACCACCCAGGCGTCCGCGCCGAACGACCGCACGATGCGCCGCCCGTCCTCATAGAGCGTGAACTCGGTGCCCGCCATCAGCAGCGATATCCCGAACACCAGCCCGGTCGCGATCACCGCGATGACGAAGCGCCTTCGCCGCCACTGCAGGTCCCGCAGGCTGATCAGCCACACATCCGCGTTCTAGCCCCGGCGCGACCACCGGACAAGTCTCTTTCGTGACCTCCGAGCCCACTCGGCGCAGAGGGTGCTGGCCGGAGGACCAGCCACCCTGTCCGTGTCTGTAGCTCATCGGTCATGCGCGCGGTAGGCCAAGCAGCCCCTCCAGGATGTCGTCGACCAACTCGTCAGCGTCCGGCCAATCAAAGTGCGGGCGGGCCTGTCGCAGGGTGGCGATGCCGTGCAGCGCGGCCCAGACGGGCACGGCGAGCCGGGTCGGGTCGCCGCTTCGCACTTCGCCGCCGGCCTGCGCCGCTGCGATCCCGTCGG
>JALZLC010000301.1 GCA_030858885.1 Actinomycetota bacterium | reverse complement strand
AAGGCGAACAGCAGCTGATCCAGGGTTTTCGTCATGTGATAGACGCTGCCGGGATTCGGCGGGAAGAGGACCTCCTGCTGGACGTCGGCGCCATCGTCGGCGGCGATCTTCACGCGCAAGTAGCCCTCGGGGATCGTCACCCCGGCGGTGCCGTAGCCGTACACACCCATGGTCCCGAGGTGCACGACATGCGCGTCGACACCGGACTCGACGATGGCGGCCAGCAAGTTGTGCGTGGCATTGACGTTGTTGTCGACCGTGTAGCGCTTGTGCCACGAGCTCTTCATGGAGTAGGGCGCCGCGCGCTGCTCGGCGAAGTGCACCACAGCGTCGGGCCGCAACTCGACGAGCACGGCCAACAGCTGCTGGTAGTCCTGGGCGACGTCCAGCCGGCGAAAACCGATCTGGCGCCCACCGAGCTCCTGCCAAGCCCGCAAGCGGGTACCCAACGGTGAAATCGGCGTCAGCGAGGACACCTCGAGCTCGACATCGGCGTTGCGCCGGACCAGGTTGTCGACGATGACGACATCGTGTCCGCACTCGGCGAGGTGCAACGACGTTGGCCATCCGCAGAAACCGTCTCCCCCCAAGACGAGCACTCGCACGGGCAGGTCCTCTTCCTCAGGCCGAGCGGCTCGCCGAGGACAACCCGGTAGGCCGCATCGTCGAACGGGTGGGTGCGGGTCTGCCGGTCAGACGCCGCAATGGTGGCATACCCTACCCGGTCGTCCCGGCCAACTTTCCTCAGGAGCTCATGGTTGATCGGCCCCCCACACCAGCCGTCCGACCCGGCTCCGGCTTCCGATCCACGCGACGAACCCATCCCTGCAGGGTTCACCCGAGAGAACTGCCTCGGCGGTACACCCGCGCCGGCGTACCGCCAGTGGGAGTTCGATCTGGTGGCGCCATATCTGGGCCGATCGGTGCTGGAGGTCGGATCAGGGATGGGCTACTTCTCGCAGCGGCTGGCGCAGGCCTCGTTCGACCGCCTGGTCCTCAGCGACACCGAGGAGTACTGCCTGGAGCGGCTGCGCGACACCTATGCCGGCTCGGAGACGGTCGAGGTCGCCAACGTCGGCCTGCCCGGTCGCATCGACATCGGGAAGCCGGTGGAATCGGTGGTGGCCATGAACGTGCTGGAGCACATCGAAGACGACGTGCAGGCGCTGCGAGACCTCGTCGGCGCGGTGGTTCCCGGTGGGCGGATCGTGCTGTGGGTGCCGGCGTACATGCAGCTGTACGGCGCCTTCGACCGCAAAGTCGGGCACTTCCGTCGTTACACACCGCGGACGCTGAGCAGCGTGGTGCAGCGCGCAGGCCTGCGGGTGCTCACTGTGCGCCCGGTCAACCTGCTGGGCGGGGTCGCGTGGTTCGTGCAGATGCGGCTTCGGGATGCCGGCCATCTGGAACCGCGCCTGGTGGGGCTGTACGACCGGGTCATCGTGCCGCTGTCTCGGGGGCTGGAGTCGGTGGTGAGACCGCCCTTCGGGCAGTCGGTGCTGTGCGTCGTGCAGACGCCCGGTCCGTGATCGGGCCGCGAGTCGGCGGACCGCGGTCGGGTCGGCGGCCGCCGTCGGGATCCGTGGCCAGCGAGTTCGACCGGCAGGCGATGCAGGGATTCCGCGCCCGCAATCCCGATCTGCGCTTCTGTGCGCTGACCGTGGTGATCGCCGCCTACAACGAGGCGGCCAACATCGGCGCGGTGCTCGACCGCATCCCCAAGCAGGTCTGTTCCCTGCCCGTGAGCGTCTTGGTCGTCGACGACGGCAGCCGGGACGGGACCGCTGCGGTGGCTGCGTCCCACGGTGCCAATGTCCTGGCGTCGCCCACGAACCGGGGGCAGGGTGCCGCGCTGCGTCTGGGCTATTCGCTGGCCGTCACCTTGGGCGCGCGCTTCATCGCGACCACGGACGCCGACGGGCAGTACGACGCGTCCGAGTTGCCGCTGCTCGTCGAGCCGCTGGTGCGCGACGAGGCCGACTTTGTGACCGGCTCACGGCGCCTCGGGCTGTATCAGTCGACGGACATGGTCCGCCACACCGGAGTCCACGTCTTCGCGCGGCTGCTGAGTCTCATCGCGCGACAGCGGATCACCGACACCTCCAACGGGCTGCGGGCGTTCAAGGCCGGCATCGTCGAGCACATCACGCTTTCCCAGCCGCAGTACCAGGCGACCGAGCTGCTGATCGGCGTGATCTACCGGGGGTTCCGCGTCGCGGAACGCGGCACCACCATGCGGCCGCGGTCCTCTGGGAGCAGCAAGAAGGGACCCAACCTGGTGTACGGGTATCGCTTCGGCGGGGTGATCCTGTCCACCTGGCTGCGAGAACTGCGTCGCAACCGCGCCGAAGGTCGGCGGCTGTCCGATCCTGCGCCGGACCTGGCGCTCGGGCGTCCCGGCGACGATGTGGCGGTGACACCGCACCCGGCCGGCCAGCTGGACTAGACGCGGGGAGGCCACCCCGGCGCGGTCGGCGGTCGTCAAGCAGGCGGACGTCGGCGGTCGGCGAAGAGGCGGTCGAACACCACGTACTTGAGCGCGAACAACGCCGCGTACGTGCTCACGAAGGCGACCGCATTGACCGCGGTGCGAATCCCGCGATCCGCCGTGATGTCCAGAACCATTCCGTTCACCGTGGACGTCACGATCGTGGCGGCTACGGCGGTGACGATCACCGTCGCGGCGTAAGGAATGACTTCGGCTCGCAACTGCGCCGGCCCACGGCGGCCCCAGGCCCAGTGGCGATTGAGAAAGTAGTTGGCGACGGCGCCAACCGCGGAGGCCGTCAACGCCGCCCCCTTGGAGCCGAGCAGGCCCGGACCGAACGTCGCGACGAAGGTGACCACCGTGATGACGCCCGCGATCACCGAGCCCAGGACGTACTTGGTGATGCGAACCGAATGGTCCGCGGCCAGCCGCCGCAGCGGTAGGGGCAGCGGCACTCGCCCGACCCGCGCGGAGACCCGGGCCAGTCCAGCACTCGGTGCCGTGTGCGCCTCCTCGCCGCGCATGGCAGCGCAGCGGCTGACGGCAGTAAAGGCCAGCGCCGCGGCCGGTGGCAGCAACACCAGCTGTGGCAGCTGGTAACGCCAGGAGAAGACCGGCACGGCCGCCGACAGCAGCACGGCGACAGCGACGGCGGGGAACAGGAACGCCGCCGTGCGCAGCCAGGGATCAGGCTGGCCTCGGGCGCCAAAGGACGCTGCAAAGCCGGCGAGGAGTGCGGCGAACAGCAGCGGCCCAGGGGTGTTCCCGAATCGCTGATAGGCGTGCAGAAACGCCGCCAGCCGTCGATCGGCAACCGGTCCGCGGTCACCGTAGGCAGCGACGACCGCGGCGGTGTCCTGACGAAGCACCGGATAGGTCGGCTGGAACCGCCAGTTGTCCACGGGGGGATCATCCGGTCGGCTCGTCCTGCTGGCAGCGAACCCGCGCAAGAAGTCGGCCACGACGGCACTGGTGAAGGCCAACGGCTGGTCGCGGATCACACGTCGGGAGAAGGCTTGGGCGATCTGATCCCGGGTCTGACCCGGTGGAGGTCTCAGGCGGTAGATCGGCGACCGCGCCTGCGACCACATGTAGGTGTTCGAGCTGTAGCGATCTCCCAGTGGCTGTGGTGGGCACAACCGCCGCTGCACAGCCGGCAGCGACAGCTGCTGGCAGTCGACGAAGGTCGCGACACGGGCGTACAGGAACCTGCCCGTACCATTGTTAAGGGCGAACCTGTCGTGGGCGCTGTGGACCCACATGGCGTATCCGGCGAGCGGCAGGACGAACAGGGTGACGACCGCGATGAGGCTGCGGACGCCGGCCCTCCCGAAGATCACCGCCATGGCTGCTGGAACGATCGCCAGGAGCCCGTTCGTGCGCGTGAGCACCGCAGCGGCCAGCACCAACCCGGCCAGGCCGGCGAGGACGATCCCGGGCCGGCGGCGCCACACGAGCAGGGCCGTGCCGCCGAGCAGCAGGAGCTGGAAGAGGACCTCGCTGAGGATCTGCTGCTCGAGGTTCAGCTGGAAGGAGTCCAGCAGCACCGGCGCGGTCGCCAGCGCCGCCAACCAGCGGCGGGCGCCCAACCGCTGCAGCAGCAGGTAGATCAGCACCGCCATGCCGAGGCCGATCAAGTGCTGGACGACGGGCACGACGGCCAGCCCGTACTCCAGCGGCAGCAGCCGAAGGAACACGGGATACCCCGCCGGCCGGAACCGCGGCACCAGGTCCGCGGCGTTGCCCAGGTATCGGGTGGAGTCCCAGAACAGCAGCGCCGGGCGGTAGGCGAGCAGCGTGACGACGCGCAGGACCGCACCAACGGTCAGCAGCACCAGGAACGACCAGTGGCGAGTGACAAGACGGGAGGCGCTCGTCGGGAACAGCTCGAGTCGCCGCTGGGACGGGCCGGGCGGACAGGACCGGACGGTCGTCGTCTCGGTCACCCGCGTTCGCCTGCGGCGGCATGCCCGGTCGTCGCCGAGAGCCCAAGGAAGTAGTCCCAGGCTGACAGCAGTCCGGCGTCGAGGTCGAACGCCGGTGTGAACCCCAAGGATCGAGCGCGGGCGATGTCGACGATGACCGCCGGCATCTCACCGACTTTGGCGGCGACGTGCTCGGCGGGGAGCGCGGCACCGGTGGCGGTGCGGGCGGCGCCCACAAGGTGGTTGACCGACACCGACCTGCCGGATCCCACGATGAGCGGCCCGACCGCGCGCGAGCGCCAGGCGAGCAGGAACGCCGCAACGACGTCGTCCACGTGGACATAGTCGCGGACCTGCTCGCCGTCTCCGTAGATCTGCACCGAACCCCCCGACACGGCAGCGCGCAGCAGGCGGGGGACGAAACTGTCCTTGCGGGCCATGCCCGGGCCGTAGACGTTGGTCAGCCGCAGCGACGTCGTCGTCATCCCGTAGGAGCCGTGGTAGGCCGACAGCAACACCTCGGCCGCTGCCTTGGTGGCGCCGTAGGGCGACAGCGGCCGCAACGGAAGGTCTTCGGTGATGGGGCGGCGGCCGACGTCGCCGACGACGGCATTGGTGGAGGCGAGCAGCAGGTGCTGTGCCCCCACCTTGCGGCTGCGCTCCAGCAGCGCGGCCGTCACCGCGACATTGGCCTGGTACGCCTCGTCGGGCCGTTCGACCGATCGCAGCACCGATGTGAACGCCGCGAGGTGAAACACCCCGTCGGTGCCCGCCTCGAGCGCCTGGTCGAGGATCTCGGGCTGGCACAGGTCCCCGACCACGCTGCGAACGCGCGGATCCGCCGCTGGTCGCAGGTCGGCCACCGTGACCTGCGCGCCGGCTTTCAGCAATGTCTGGACCAGCGCGGCGCCGATGAATCCCGCGCCGCCCGTCACCAGGAGCCGTTTGCCGGCCCAGTCGGTCACGGCGTCCGCAGCCGTTGCGGGTTCAGCGCTCGATCCGAAAGCGGATCCGGATGTGGGTGCGATACTCGGTGATCGAGTCGTCGGTGACCATCGCCGAGGTCTCCAGCACGTCGAAACCCTCGACGCCCCGCAGCGTCTTGGTGGCCTCGTCGAGTGCCTTGTTGGCAGCATCCCGCCACGACTCGGTGGACACCCCGACAAGGTCGATCGTCTTGATGACCGCCATGGTTGTCCGCTCCCTGTCTGTTCCGCGCGTCGCCGCCCAGGCTAACGCCCTCCTGGATACTGCAACGTCGGACCGTGAACGCAAAAGGCGCGCCGCAATAGGCGCGCCTCGTGCTGGTGCTTGCGGGCTACTCAGGCTGTCTTTCGACCGGCCACTGCCCGGTAGATGAGCAGCAGGATGATGGCGCCGACGATGGCCGACACCCAGGTCGCCAAGTCGAAGAACTTCTCGTTGACGTTGATACCGAAGAGTTGGCTGGCGAGGAAGCCGCCAAGGAATGCGCCAACCACACCGATGATCATGGTCACAACGATGCCGCCCGGGTCGTCACCCGGAAGGACCGCCTTGGCGATCGCCCCGGCAATCAGTCCCAGGATCAGGAACGCGATGATGCCCATTTGTCTCCCTCCGCCCCCCTAGGGGCTGGACATTGCACTGGCCGCAGGCTGCGTACCAGGGCGAATCATTCCGCCTTGGCCTGAGCGACAAACACTGGCGCTCGGGAGCCAGGCGGTGCACACAGACGCATGCTAGGGGCTTGGGTAGAGTGCGCCCTGCAGGCGCTCCCGCACTCCGCCATCGCGACGACCCAGGACGGTATCCATGGAACTCGGCTATTCCGGCAAGCTCTACATTTTGGCCTTCGACCACCGTGGCTCGTTCCAGAAGAAGATGTTCGGCATTGACGGCGATCCCAACCCCACCGAGACCGAGCGGATCGCCGACGCCAAGAACCTCATCTTCGACGGCATGGTGATCGCCGCGGAGGCCGGCGAGGACGCCACCACGATGGGCGTGCTCGTCGATGAGCAGTTCGGCGGCGACATCCCGGCCCAGGCTCGCAAGCACGGCCTCAAGCTGGCGATGCCGGTCGAGAAGAGTGGGCAGGACGTCTTCGACTTCGAGTACGGCGACGACTTCGGTGCGCACATCGAGCAGTTCGATCCAGACTTTTCCAAGGTGCTCGTCCGCTACAACCCCGACTCTCCGGACAAAGAAACCAACATCCTGCAGTTGCAGCGGCTCAAGAACCTGGCCGACTGGCTGCACGCCAACGACCGCAAGTTCCTCTTCGAGCTGCTGGTGCCGGCCGAGCCCGACCAGCTGGAGTCCGTGGGCGGCGACACCGACCGCTACGACGCCGAGTTGCGCCCAGACCTGATGGTGCGCGCCATCCGCGACATCCAGGACGCCGGAATCGAGGTCGACATCTGGAAGATCGAAGGGGTCGATGAGCGCTCGGACTGTGTGCGCATCGCCGAGCAGACGCGCGTCGGCGGCCGGGACAACGTCGTCTGCGTGCTGCTGGGGCGCGGCGCGGACAACGAGAGGGTCGACTCCTGGTTGCGCCAAGCCGCGCCGGTGCACG
>JALZLC010000286.1 GCA_030858885.1 Actinomycetota bacterium | reverse complement strand
GGTCTCCACGGAGAGCCCTCCGCGGTCGCGCAGCAGGATCGCTGCCACGATCAATCCGGCGATCAGGACCCCGACGCCGATTGCCCGCCACGGCGGGCCTTGGCGGTCACCGACCTCCCAGTGCGAGCTCACGCCACCATCCTGCGTCACCGGACGCCGCGGCGTGCGCCATGCCGCGCCGGCACACGTTCGGTATGGACGCCCGCTGCCCGGTCCGGAGTAGGTTGCGCGTGGCACATTCGCCTGCGTCGGAGCCAGTGACGATGACCCGACCCGCCGTCGTCCGTCGGCCCACCACGCGCCCGTTGGTCGTTGTCGCCTTCGCACTGTCTTCGCTTCTGGTCCCGGTCTGGGACAGTCAGCGCCGGCCGAGGCACGTACGGGGCCATGCGGTGGCCGGCTCGTCGGCCACTACCCGGTGAAGGCCAGGGTCGACGGGCAACGCAAGAAGATCGCCGAGCTCGCCGTGTACTGGAACCAGGCGGCGGGCCGCATCTGCGCCCGCATGAACCATGCCGGGCCGACCTGGGGCAAGCGCCTGCGGACCCGCGTCTTCCTGGCGCCATGCCTGGAGCGCAAGCCGAACCGGACCTGCACCTACCACGAGTCCAAGGCCAAGCGCGACATCGGTCAGTTCAAGGAGTACGCGGGTCCGGTCTCGGTCAAGGCGCGCAACCGCTGCATCCACACCGCCGGCACCATCACCTTCCGCGGCAAGCGGCACAGCGTCGTCGCTCACCCCAAGGGCAAGCCGCTGTACGCCTACCACTGCGGGTAGCCAACACGGGACTCGGCCACCGATCCACGCCTGTCAGCGCGGCCGGCGGGAGCCCCGTCAGGCGCCTCGGCCGGTGCGCTGCTGGAGTTCTTCGATGCGCCGGGAGGCGTCCGCCTTGCTCAGGTTGGCGTCGAACGGCTCGCCTGCCTCCTCGGACAGCGTTTGCAGGTACGAGGCCTGAGCTCCGGTCATCGGCTCATCGCCGGTTACCCAGCTGTCGGGATCCTTGGCGGCGTTGGACGGCGGGTCTGCCTGCTGCTTGACGTTGTCTTCATCGCTCATTGGCCAACGCGTACCCGAACAACAGTTCGTAAAACGCCAGCCCGTACGCTGGCGACCATGGGTGCGGAACTCAACGCCTTCGTCGAGGAGTGCCAGGCGCTCGACGAAACCTTGGCCGGTGTCCCCACCGAGGCATGGACGCGCCATGCCCTCGGCGAGTGGGACGTCGCCCAGCTGGTCGCGCACCTCGTGCGGGCCGCCACGCGGGTGGCGACCTATCTCGATTTCGACGTCAGCGGGAACCCGGTGGTCGACCGGGTTTCCTACTGGCGTTACGACCACGCCGCCGAGGCGCCCGAGATCGCCCGTCGGGCCCAGGAGGAGGCGGCCAAGGTCGATGCGGAAACCCTGCCGGCCCTGTTCACCAAAGCCTGGCGGGCATCCGCGGAGCGGGCGGGCGAGGTCGGCGACAGCCATGTGCTGCACACGCTCATGGGGCCGATGCGCATCGACGAGTACCTGGCGACGCGGGTGTTGGAGGTCGTCGTCCATCACACCGATCTGCGGGCCGCGCTCGACCTGCCGGCGGCGTCCACGATCGCGGCCGCACGCATCACCATGGACATCCTTGAGCGACTGTTGGGTGAGCCGCGGCCCCGCAACCTCGGGAGAGCGCGCTTTCTCCAGGTCGCGACAGGACGATTGTCCAGCGACGACCCCCGCTTCCCCGTGCTGCGCTGAGCCGGGACTAGCGTCCCGCCAGCAGCTCCGCGACCCGCTTGCGCACGTCCTCGGTGATCGAGGCCCGCGAGCCCACCACGACCGCGCGGTCGTAGCGGTACCCGTTGGCCCTGATCCAGGCACGGGCGGGGCGCCCACCCGACGGCTCGCGCCCGTCGACCAGCAGCAGCGGCGCGCCATTGCGGGCCGCGACCGGCCCTGCCGCCATCGCCTCGGGCCAGCTGCGGGCACTGGCCACGTACAGCCTGCGCGCCGACAACCCGGCGTGCAGGCTGCGGCGCGCGGCGGCCACCGAGGTGACGTACGGCCCGTCCCCGCCCAGCCGCCCCGGTGTTGCGCCGGCGGCCCTGGCCGCGTCGCGGGCGGTGGCCTCGGTGATCGACGGCCCGACGGCGACCACGGAACCGGGTCGCACCTCCCGCAGGACCGCGTCCACCGCCGGCTGGACTGAGCGGGGCCGAACGAACAGGATCGGAGCCGCGCGGTGAGCGGCCAGCGCCGCCACCGCCTGCATCTCGACCCAGTTGGCGCCCAGGTACACCCGCGGCACGCCGCCGGGATACGACGCCACCTCGCGGGCGATCCTGGCGGACAGCGCGGCGTAGCTGCCGGCACTGAGGCGGGCGATGTTGCGCACCCCCGCCGAGCGCAGGTCGTCGGTGACCGCCGCCCCGAGGTTGGTCCGGTTGCCGATGAGGTAGGCGTTGACGGCGCCGATCCGGCGTATCTCCTCGCGGGTGGGGGCGTTCAGTCCACCGCGGGGTACGGGCAAGACAATGCCGTCGCTGACTGCTGCCAGCGGACCACCGAGCAGGGCCGGACGAGGCCCGCGGACGGGCACCACCACGACCGTTCGG
>JALZLC010000247.1 GCA_030858885.1 Actinomycetota bacterium | reverse complement strand
CGTGCAGGAGTACGAGCGGGGGGTGATCTTCCGCCTCGGCCGGGTCATCGCCGGCGCCAAGGGGCCGGGGCTGTTCTTCATCATCCCGTTCGTCGACCGCATGGTGAAGGTCAACCTGCAGACGGTGACCATGAACGTCCCGGCGCAGGACGTCATCACCCGCGACAACGTGACGGTGCGCGTCGACGCCGTCATCTACTTCAAGGTCGTGGAGTCGGTCAAGGCGACGGTCAACGTGCAGAACTACCTGTTCGCCACGTCGCAGTTCGCCCAGACGACCCTGCGCAGCGTGTGCGGTACCGCCGACCTCGACGAGCTGCTGGCCGAGCGCGAGCGGCTCAACGGCCAGATCCAGACCATCGTCGACGAGAAGACCGAGGACTGGGGCATCAAGGTCGAGTCGGTGGAGATCAAAGACGTCGCGCTGCCGGGAGAGATCCAGCGCGCGATGGGCCGCCAGGCCGAGGCGGAGCGCGACCGGCGCGCCAAGATCATCAACGCCGAGGGCGAGTTTCAGGCCGCAGCCAAGCTGTCGGAGGCCGCCGCCGTCATTGCCGAGCACCCCATCGCCTACCAGCTGCGCATGTTGCAGACGGTCACCGAGGTCGCCGCCGAGAAGAACTCGACGCTGGTGCTGCCGATCCCCATCGAGCTGCTCGGTCCGTTCCGCTCGGCCTTCGGCGACCCTGCGTCTCCCCCATCCGGATAAGCCTGGGCCGTCACCGGCCACACACCTCTGTCTCACGCACGATACGGTCTTCCAATGAACGAGCCGAAGGTCAGCATCCGCGAGCCGCGTTTCTTGAGGCGCGCGCCACTGCAGGCCGCGGTTCTGCTCGATCGCTGGCGTCAACTTCCGCACATCGACCCGGTTCGTCTACGCGAGGACCTCGACGCAGCGCTCGACCCGTCGTTGTGAGCGAGCAGATCAGCGTCCGGCACGGGAGGCTGACCCCAGCGGCCCGCGCGTTCGGACCGGTCGCCGGACCCAGGCCAGGATAAGCCCCTATACACCACCATCGCGGCGGCGTAGCCTTGCTCCCCGTCGGTATCGATGTGACGCAAGGTGATGGAAGATGGCAGCCCCGGCTCAACCGTCGACAACGTGGTCGACCGAGTGGCAGCGACAGGGCCTGTGTCGGACAGGCGACTCGTCGGTGTTCTTCCCACCCGCGCACTTCGAGCACAAAGCGGAGCGCGAAGCTCGCGAAGCTCGGGCGAAGACGATCTGCGAGCGCTGCCCGGTGCGCGAGGAGTGCCTGTCGTGGGCCCTGGCCATCCGGGAACCGCATGGTGTCTGGGGCGGCCACTCGGAGAGCGAGCGCAGGCAGCTCCTGATGGGCAAGCGGTTCGCTTCCTGACCCCTGGGAACTCCGGTCGCGGTGGCGGCGTCTGACCTGAACAGACCGACCCAGGGGAGGACGCGATGAACAGTCGTGTGGCGATCGTGACCGTGGCGCTGCTGCTGGCGGGATGCGGCGCCGCTGCTGGCAACACCGGCGCAGTGGGAGATGACGGTGGGGACCGCAGCGTCGGGGGAGCCGAGCCTGGCAGCAAGGGCAGCGGACAGATCCTGTGTGCCGGCCCGGACGAGCCGGCGCCGGCGGCGCCACCAGGGACCGACTGCTCGGTGCCGCCGGAGCCCGAGGCGACGCTGGTCACCCCGCAGCCGGGCATGGTCGGCGTCCGCGCGGTCCCGTGGACCTCGGCCACGGATATGGGCCGCACGGTGACCGTGACGTGGGTCAGCGGCGTGGCGCCCTGCACGATTCTGGATCGTGTGGAGGTCAGCGAAGGCCGCCGGCGGGTCACGCTGACCCTGTTCGAGGGCAGCGACCCGCAAGCGCAGGGCATGCCCTGCATCGAAAGCGCGCAGTACAAGGCGGTGCGAGTGCTTCTGGATCAGCCGGTGGGCGACCGTCGGCTGGTTGACGGTGCCGTGGGGCGCACGGGGTAGGGTCGCCCGCGACCCCGAGAAGAAGGAAGCGTCGCGATGCAGAAGTGGGAGTACGCCACCGCGCCCCTGATCAGTCATGCGCTGCAAGAGATCTTGAACAACTGGGGTGACGAGGGCTACGAACTCGTCGCCGTGGTCAACGACGTCGCCTACTTCAAGCGGCCCAAGTCGTGACCTCCCAGGAGCACGCATCGCCGGAGAACCGTCTGGCTCAGCTCGGCATCACCCTGCCCGAGCCACCCGCACCGGCCGCCGCCTACGTGCCGTTCGTGCGCACCGGCGACCTGATCTTCACCGCGGGACAGGTCGCGGTCGGCCCGGACGGCTTGGTTGCCGAGGGGATTGTTGGCGCCGGAGTCGATCTGGACACCGCCGTCGCCTGCGCGCGCCAGTGCGCCATCAACGTCATGGCCCAGCTCAAAGCGGCGGTGGGTGACCTGTCACAGGTGCGGCGCATCGTCAAGCTCACGGTCTTCGTCGCCAGTGACCCGTCGTTCACCCAGCAGCACATCGTGGCCAACGGTGCCTCGGAGCTGATCGGCGAGGTCTTCGGCGATCACGGCCGCCACGCGCGCTCCGCGGTCGCCGCGCCATCCCTGCCCACCAACACCCCGGTCGAGGTCGAGGCCATCGCCGAGGTGGGTTGAGTCGACTGCCCAGCTTGCTCCTAGGTGTCGGCGCGTTGCAGGGCGCGGGGCCGGCCGTCGGGGTCCACGCCCACCCGGAACAGCGGCACCGCCCACCAGGCGGCCCACCACTTCACTCGCCCCGGGTTGTGGTTCATCGCGCGACCGTGCGGGCGGGGACCGCGGCGGCCGTCGCGGTGCCAGCGCTCCAGGACAGCGGCCTCGTCGCGCCAGACGCCGAAGCCCTCGACCGGGTCGACCAGCTCTGGGTCGGCCGGGTCGCGACCGAGATGCTCGGCCCAGAGCCGCAGCCGTAGCTGCCGGGCGAAGACCCGGGCGCCGTCGCCGAGGCCGCCCGGGTCAGTGGGAGGGCGCTCGTCTCGCTCGGCGTCGATCACCGCGCAGCTGAGCTCGGAGTCGTGGGTCCACGAGCGCAGCGCCATGTTGTCCGACCCGACCGACGCCCAGACGTCGTCGATGATGCACACCTTCGCGTGGACGTAGATCGGCGAGCCGGCGTCGTTCTCGAC
Source organism: Actinomycetota bacterium (assembly GCA_030858885.1). Next base: position 1,773 of record JALZLC010000247.1, on the reverse strand, counting down.
GTTGTAGACCGCGACGCGGTCGCCGCCAGCGCCACGGACGCGGTCCAGCGCCTGCTGCTGGCCGATCCGGCCCGGTGGCCCCGACAGCCGACCGTTCTGCTCCGGTAGCGGGGCACGACCGCGATCAAGTGCAACTGCGGATTCCGCGCCAGCGCCTCGGCCAACAGGTCGGCGACGTGCGCCGCCCACAGGTACTGATCCTCCAGGTAGATCAGCCGCCGCGCGCGCTGCACCGCCTTGGTGTAGGCGCGGGCAATGCTGCGCTCGCCCTGGAGGGCGTGGGGGAACGGCGGCGTCTTGGAGGGGTAGGTGCGCAGCACCTCGACCGCGTGGCGCCCGGCGGGGCTGGGATCGGCGGGCATCGGCGGCAGGGCCCCGGGCCGTCGCGGTTCGTGGGTGACCCGCCGCAAGCGGGTCCGCAGCGGGTTGCGGTGGTCCAGCGGCGTCGGGTCTTCCCAGCGTTCACGGAAGGTGTGCGCTAGGTCGCCAACGGCTGGCCCTCGGACCTGCAGTTGCACGTCGTGCCATGGCGGGCGAGGGCCGTAGCGCTGGTCGAGCTCGATCGCCTGCGGGTCCCCCTCGTGGCGGTGGTCGTCGTGGCGGCCGTGGCACAGGTCGATGCCGCCGACGAAGGCGACATCGTCGTCCTCACGACCGGGGTGGCGGACGAGCACGAGCTTCTGATGGTGGCAACCGGCCCGCCGGACCCGCTCGTCGAGCAGGATCTGGCCGCCAGCCTCGTTGACCGCCTCGGCGAGGTGGATCGCCTCCTGTTCGCTCAGGTGCGCCTGGTGGGGGTGGGACCGCCAGATCAGCCCTGCGACGCTGACGCCACGGCGGGCCACGTCCGCCAGAACGGTCCCCAACTCGCTGCCGGGGCCGGTGAGGCGCTCGTCGCCGTCGCCGCGCCAGTCGCACAGGTGGACGAAGGCGTCGTCGTCCAGGGACGTCAGGACCTCATACAGGCGAGCGAAGTACGCCGCGCCGTCCACCAGGGCCTCGACCCGATTCCCCTCGGTCCAGCCACGACCGTCGTCGCGCCGGCGGTCGATGTCGCTGTCGGGGTTACCCCGCTCCTCGGCGCTCAGCAGCCAGTCGGCGGCCCCCGACGGCTCCTGGTTCCCTCGCTCCTCCACAGCCCCGCGACTATACGGCCACGCTGGACGGCTCAGCCGGTGACGTCGCGGACGTCACCGCGCCGGCGGGTGGCGCCACGGCGGTCGAGTTCCTCCAGCAGCGGCAGGGCGTACTTGCGGCTGGTGCCGAGCACTTCCTTGGCGCGCGCGGCCGTCAGCGCCCCCTCGGCGGCGAAGGCGGTCTGCAGCCGGGCGATGGCTGCGGTGATCGTGCCGGCCGACATGGCCAAGTCCGGTCCCAGCCGCACCAAGTCGCCCGCGGCCTCCAGTTCTCGCAGCAGCGCCGGGGACGCTCCGGCCTGCGCTGCAGCGGCGCCCAACGCGGGCGGGTTGAACTGGGTGGTGTCGAGGACGGCGAGCAGCGACCGCCGCGCCTCGGCCTGCGCGGGGTCCAGCCGAACTGCGTGGTCGGGGTGCCGCAGGCCCGGACCCTCGGCCACGATCGTGCCGGAGCGGGCGAGGGCGTCGAGCAGGTGGCCGGCGAGCTGCGGTGGGCAACCGGCGGTCACCGCCGCCCGGGCCGCGAGGTCCTTGGCGGCCACTCTCTCCACCGGGTTGGCGCGGTGATGGGCTTGCAAGGCCGCGGTCACTGCCGCCGACCAGCGCGCCGCCGCCTCGGGTGCGGCCAGCGCGGAGC
>JALZLC010000233.1 GCA_030858885.1 Actinomycetota bacterium | reverse complement strand
GCCACACCCCCAGGGCCCCCTCGGCGATGGCAATCGCCCCGCCGGCGGGGATGCCGTCGAGGCGCAGGTGCGGGGCCAGGTAGGCGTTGCTGACCGCCAGGGCGAGCAGCGAGACGCCGAGGTGGATACCCAGCAGTCTCGGGATGTAGGGGCCGAGGCGGCTCAGCGGCGCCAGCAGCCGCAGCTCCGGGCGCGGCAAGCGCAGTGCCAGCAACCGCCACACGACCGCGAGGACGACGGCCAGACCGGCCGCCATCAGCGCCGCAGGTTGGAGGAAGAATCCCCAGTCAGTCGGAAACGCCGAGGGGCCGTCGACGAACCACTTCTCATGGGCCAGGAGGGGGACGGGCATGGGGGCATCCTTTGGCGGCCGGCTGCTCGTCGTGGCCAGTGTCGGTGCTGGACGGTCGCTTCGCCGCGCCGGGCGCCCACGCTTGCCGTGACGCTTGTCCACGTTGTTGAAATCGTTGAAGGGGCGGCGGGGTTTCGGGTACGGTGGTCAAGGGAGGACACCGATGGCGGACTTGCTGCAGCGGGTGGCGGTGGAGGCCAAGCGCGACCCGAGTCGTGTGGAGCCGGTGTTGCGGGCCATACTCGGCGAGCGGCCACAGGTGTCACCGACCCTGCGAAGGGTTTCGCACAGCGTCAACGATGCGGGTCGGTTGACCGCTCTTGCTGAGTTCACCGGCGCGGCCTTGACCACGCGGCAAGCCCTCGAGCGGCTGCCGACGATCACGACTCCGCAGGGTATCCACCGCCTCCGCAAGATCGGCCGTCTGCTGGGGCGGACGATCGGCAACGCCACCTACTGGCCGTCTTGGCAGTTTGGTGACGTGGGGCTGCGAAAGGACCTCGAGAAGCTTCTTGCCGCCCTCCGCCGGTACGTCGGCGATGACGAGATCGCAGCCGATCGGGTCATGCGACTGCCGCGGACGGAACTTGGTGGCCGCAGCCTCGCGGAAGTGCTCGATGGGGACGCCGCGGACAGTGCCTGGGTGATGCTCGACACGCTGGGAGGAGGCTTCTGACTCCACCGTTGAGCTTGCCGGACGAACCCGGCACCTACGACTTGCTGTCAGATCTGCCTGGACCGTTCTTTCGGATCGAGAAGCGCCCCGCCGAGCAGTGGGAATGGAACCCCTGGCCGACGCCGCGACACCGGTTCGATTCCCTGGCTGGGCTCAGGCGGCTGCGCTACGCCGCGACGGCTGCCGCCGGCGCAGCCCGCGAACGCTATCGCGACACCGGCCTCTTCATCCCAGCCTCCCACGCTGACCATTACCGCATCGACCTCCAGGGAGATCTCAGGGTTCTCGACCTTCGTCGCGAGCAGGTGCTTGACGCGCTGCATCTCGACGCGCGCGTGTCGACTGGCTACGAAGCGCAGGTCCGCGAGGTGTGTTGGCAGCTCAGCGACCGGGCGCGGGACTGGTGGAGCGACCAGATCCACGCGATCGTCTTCACCTCCCGGACCACGCCGGAGACCTCCGCCAATGTGGCCCTCTACGAGAACGCGCCGCTGGAGGCTTCCTCGTCCCTGCTGTCCGGGTGCGCTGACTGGCTCGACGAGCTGGTGCTCGGCCACGGGTTTGTCATCGACTTTGACTACCGCTGATCACGCTCGGCCCCAGCCGGCTCAGTCGCCGGAGGAACGCAGGTCGGCGACCGCGTCGGAGACGGCCCGGTGGAAGGTCGGGTAGGCGTAGATCATGTCGGCGAGCCGGTCGACCGGGACCTTCGCGTGCACCGCGAGGGTCAGCATGCTCAGCACCTCACCGCCGGCCGGCCCCATGCACGTCGCACCGATCAGCACGCCCGCGTCGACGTCCTCGACGAGCTTGACGAACCCTTCGTTGCCGGCCTTGTGGATCCATCCGCGTGCGCTGCTGGGCAGCATCGTCGTGCCAACACGGACCCGGCGTCCCGATTCCCGCGCTGACTGCTGCGTCAGCCCAACGGAGCCGATCTCGGGATCGGTGAAGGTCACGCGCGGTACGGCGGTGTCGTTCGCGCCGCCGGTGGGCTTGCCGACGATGTCGTCGGCCGCGATGCGGGCCTGGTGCGTGGCGACGTGGGTGAAGGCGCCGACGCCGGTGACGTCCCCGACGGCCCACACGCCGTCGGTGACGCGGCCGCGCCCGTCGATCGACAGGAAGCGGGCGTCGGGGTCGATGCCGAGCACGCCGGCGTTGATGGCGGGCAGGTCAGTGCGCCGGCCGGTCGCGATGAGTAGCTGCTCGCCGGTCACCACGTCGCCGCCGTCGAGCATCACCTCGAAGCCGTCGCCTCCGCGCCGGACCTCGGTGGCTTTCGCCCCGGTGCGCACGGCGATGCCCTCGCCCGCGAAGACCTCGGCGAGCAGCTCGCCGGCTTCCGGCTCCTCCGGCGGCACCAGCCGCTCCAACGCCTCCACGACGGTGACGCGCACCCCGAACCGGACCATCACCTGCGCCAGCTCGGCACCGATGGCGCCACCGCCGAGCACCACCAGGGAGGCTGGCAGCTCCTTGGCCTCGACGATCTGGTGGTTCGTCCAGTAGGGCAGGTCCGCCAGCCCCGGGATCGGGGGCACGGCGGGCGTCGTCCCCGTCGCAACGACGACGCCCCGGCGAGCGCGGTACACGTCGCCGTCGACCGCAACGGCGTCACGCGCGACGAGGCGCCCCGAGCCGCGCACGAAGCGTCCGCCCTGCGCCTCGAACCGCTCGACGGCCGCCCGGTCGTCCCAGTCGTCGGTAGCCTCGTCGCGGATTCGCTGTGCCACCGGTGCCCAGTCGGGGGTGACCTCGGCGGCGCCGGCCATACCGGGGATGCGCCGCGCCTCGGCGAGCAGGTGCGCCGCACGGATCATCATCTTGGTGGGGACGCAGCCCCAGTACGGGCACTCGCCGCCGACGAGGAGTTCGTCGACGCCGACCACGACCAGCCCGGCCTCGGCCAGGCTGCCAGCGACCGCCTCGCCACCCGGTCCCATGCCGAGCACCACCACATCGACCGTGTGCTCATTCATCTGGTTCTCCTCCGTCGTGGGCAGTGCCGCTGTGGGCCGGTGGGATGACCAACCTCGCCGGACCCTCAGCTGTTCCCCTGCTGCTGCGGTGCATTATCGTCGCCGAGGTCCACGGAAAGGATCGGGCATGACCGAGATGCGGCTGCCGCCAAAGGCCGAAGCGCTCAGCGAAGGTCACGACTTCGACTTCAGCGACCTTCGCGCGGTGTACATCAACTGCACGCTGACCAGGTCGCCGCAGCGGTCGCATACCCAGACGCTGGCCGATCGGTCGATGGCGGTGATGCGGGCGAACGGTGTGGCCGTCGAGGCGGTCCGCGCGGTCGATCACGACATCGCGCCGGGGGTGTGGCCGGACATGACCGAGCACGGTTGGGATGTCGATGCGTGGCCGGCGCTGTTCGACCGTGTGCTGGCTGCCGACATCCTGGTGCTGTGCAC
>JALZLC010000215.1 GCA_030858885.1 Actinomycetota bacterium | reverse complement strand
TGGGAGGCATCGCCGGTCAGCTCGGTCCCGGCGGGCGGGTTGATGGTGCCTGCGCTGGTGTGCGGGCCCGGCTCGACAGCAGCGAGCCATTGGCCCCCGACCGAGGCTCGGTGGGCGGTGATCTGGTGGCCGTCCTGCCGACCGCTGAGGGAGTGCCTGGCTTCGCCGGCGTCGCCCCAGTCGACAGCGTGCTGGACTCGGAGGGCGTTGCCGCCTCGTCCGCACAGCCTGCGGGCGTGATTGACGCGCTGGCACAGCTGGGTTGGGCTCGAGGGCACCGGCGCGAGTGGTACGCCAACGGCGGCGAGCAGATCGCCGTGCAGGTCGAGGAACTGGCCGGCGTCGGGGAAGCCTTCGACTACGAGGTCTACGCGGGGCTGCGCGACTGCCGCGACGCCGACAGCGCCTTCACGACCTCAGGGTTATCGGACGCCGTGGGTCTGCGGTTCAATGCCGGCCACCGGGTCACCGATCGGCTGTCCTTCGTGCGCGGCCCACGGCGCTACACGATCGAGGCGACCGCAGCCGATCCGGCCACTGCCCAACGGCGGCTGGCTTCACTGGCGGAAGCTGCGGCCGCACGAGCGCACTGATCTCGGTGCAGGCGAGTCAGGCCATCAGGCCGAAGTGGTAGCGCAGGGCGCTGACCGCCACCAGGGCCGCCGTCTCGGTGCGCAGGACGGTCTCGCCCATGGTGGCGTGTGCCAGGCCGGTGACGCGGACCTCGTCGGCGGTCAACCCGCCCTCGGGACCGATGCCGAGGACGACGGTCTCGGCGGCGGCGAGGCCGTCGAGAACGTTGCGCAGCGCGACCTCGGACTCCTCCCACAGCACCACGCCGGCAACCCCAGCGGGAAAGGCCGTGGTCCACTCCCCGACCGGCTCGACGACCGGCAGCCATGCGCGACGACTCTGCTTGGCCGCGGCCTCGGCCACGGCTTTCCAGCGGGCGCTGGCCTTGGCCGCCCGTGCGGTGTCGAGCTGCACCTGGCTGCGCTCGCTGTGCACCGGCACGATGCGGTCGACGCCGACCTCGACGAGGCGCTGCACCACGTCGTCGAGCTTGCGCCGCTTGGGCAGGGCGTGCACCACCTTCAGCCGCGGGACGGCGCGCGGCACGACAACCTGGTCAACAAGATCGACGATCACCTCGCCGTGGCGGGCCTCGGCGAGCCTGGCCTGCCAGCGGGTGCCCGCGCCGTCGGACACGCTGATGGGATCGCCAGGGCGGGCGCGAAGCACCGTCAGCAGGTGGCGGGCGTCGTCAGCGCCGATCGTCGCGCGCGCACCCTCGATGCGGTCGGGGGGGACGAAGAAGTGGGGCCCCTGGGTCGGCGTCGAGTAGCTCAGGCTCAGGCTCCGAAGGCTTCACGCAGCCGGCCGAGCAGGCCCCTCCCGTCCTGCGACGCCTCCGCGAGGTCCTCGCCGCGGGCCGCCGCGAAGTCACGCAGCAGCTCGGCCTGCTGCTCGTCGAGGTCGCGAGGGGTCTCTACTCGGCAGTGGACGTGGAGGTGACCGCGGGCGCCGCCGCCGGACAGCTTTGGCATGCCTTGGCGTCGCAGGGTGAGCACGGCACCGGACTGGGTGCCGGCGGGAACCCGCAGCTTCTCCTCGCCGTGCAGCGTCGGCACCACGATGTCGCCGCCGAGCGCCGCCTGGGCCATCGCCAGCCGCAGCTCGCAGTGCAGGTCGTTGCCTTCCCGCGTGAAGACGGGATGCCGCCGGACCCGCACCCGCACGTACAGGTCGCCGGGTGGCCCACCCAGCCGGCCGGCCTCCCCACGGCCGAGGACCCGCAGGCGCGTGCCGTCGTCGACGCCTTCCGGGACGTCGACCTCGACGCTGTCGTTCTCCTGGCGGCGGCCCTCGCCACCGCAGGCTTCGCACGGGTCGAGGTTGCGCTCCCCCGCGCCGCGGCAGGTCGGGCACGGCGTGGTGGTCAGCATCTGGCCGAAGACGCTGCGCGTCACCTGCTGCACGGCGCCGGCGCCGCCGCAGGTCTCGCAGGTGACCGGCTTGGTTCCCGGCTTCGCGCCGCTGCCGCCGCATACCTGACAGGCGCGCGCGACCGTGACGTCGAGGTCGCGGCGCACGCCCTCGGCGGCCTCTTCCAGGGTGAGGGTCACATCGACGATGGCGTCGCGCCCGGGCTGTGGACCGGCCCGCGCGGCGCTGCGCCCGCCGCCGAAGCCGCCGGAACCGCCGAAGAAGGCGTTGATGAGGTCGCCGAGGTCGCCGAAGCCGGCGAAAGGATCGCCGCCGGCGCCACCCGGGCCACGCGGGTCGCCGAAGCGGTCGTAGTTCGCGCGCGCCTGGGGGTTTTTGAGCACCTCGTAGGCGGTGGTCAGCTCCTTGAACTGCTCCTCGTCACCTCCGGTGTCGGGATGCAGCGTGCGGGCTCGCTGACGGTAGGCCCGCTTGATCTCGTCCTCGCTGGCGTCTCGCGCGACGCCGAGGATCTCATAGAGGTCACGCAACGTTGGTGGAGTCCTGTTCACCGCTGGCCGGCCGGGGGGTCAAGCGCCGCCAGTCAGCTCGGCCAGTGCCTTCTGCAAGGACGAGGCTACCGCTTGCACCGCCGCCAGCGTCCGGGGATAGTCCATCCGCA
>JALZLC010000207.1 GCA_030858885.1 Actinomycetota bacterium | reverse complement strand
CGCGGATGGGCGCCATCTTCACCTACGTCGCCATCGCCAGCCTCGGGCTGCCCGGCCTCGCCGGTTTTTGGGGCGAGGTCTTCGCGCTGCTGGCCGCCTTCAACCCGGCACCGGAACTGGCCCCGTATCTCGTGCTGTATCGCACGTTGATGGTCCTGGGCGCCTTCGGCACCGTGCTGACCGCCGGCTACTTCCTGTGGATGCTGCAGCGGGTCGCCATGGGCCAGGCTCCGGAGCGCTGGACCGGCAGCGGCGGTGCCGGCCTCACCGACGTCTCGGTCATCGAGTGGGGCACCTGGACCCCGCTGCTGGTCCTGATCATCGTCCTCGGGTTCCTGCCCTTCCTGGTCTTCGGCATCACCAACGCCGACGTGACGGCGATCCTTGGCGTCTTCGGCAGCGGCGCGTAAGGCAACGGCCATGGATGTCACCACCATCGACTTCTTCGCGCTGATGCCCGAGCTGGCGCTGCTCGGCACGGCGCTGCTGGTCCTGCTCGTCGAGCTGTTCCTGTCAGGCCGCCGTAAGCAGCTGGTCAACCCACTGTCGATCGGCGGGGTGATCGGTTCGCTGGTCTGGGTGATCGCCCTGGCGGTGGACGGAACCCAGCGGCGCGCCTTCGGCAACATGTTCGTCGTCGACAACTACGCGCTGTTGTTCAAGGCCTTCTTCCTGCTGACGGCGCTGTTCGTGCTGTTCCTGTCCTACCGCTACTTCGCCGAGATCCGCACCTACCAGGGCGAGTACTACTTCCTGCTGCTGTCCGCCTTCGTCGGCATGCTGCTGATGCCAAGCGCTCGCGACCTGGTGATGATCTTCATCGCGCTGGAGCTCGTCAGCGTCCCGGGCTTCGTGATGGCGGGACTGCGCAAGTTCGACCTGCGCAGCAACGAAGGCGCGCTCAAGTTCTTCCTGTTCGGCGTGCTGTCCGTTGCGGTGCTGCTGTTCGGGCTGTCGATCGTCTACGGCTTCACCGGCACCACCGACCTCGTCGGTGTGGCCGAGGGCCTGGCCGCCCTCGGTCCAGACAACCGCGAGCCCTTGCTGCTGGCGTCGATGCTGTTCGTGATCGTCGGGTTCGGCTTCAAGATCTCCGCCGTGCCGTTCCACTTCTGGGCGCCCGACACCTACGAGGGCTCACCGATCCCGGTGACGGCGTTCCTGTCGGTCGCCTCCAAGGCGGCCGGATTCGCCGGGTTGCTGCAGGTCTGCTTCGTGGCCTTCGAGCCGCTGGCCGACGTCTGGGCGCCGATCCTGGGCGGTGTGGCCGTGCTGACGATGACCTTGGGCAACCTGACCGCGTTGCAGCAGCGCAACATCGTGCGGCTGTTCGCCTACTCGTCGGTGGCGCAGGCCGGCTACATGCTGGTGCCCTTCGCGCTGGTGCAGCCGGGCAACGCCGCCGTCAACGGCGTCGCCTTCAGCGCCGTGATGCTGTACCTGCTGGCCTACGCGGTGATGAACATCGGCGCCTTCGCCTGCGTCGTGGCCGTGGCGCGGCAGCGCCCGGGCCGGCAGATCGCCGACTACGCCGGCATGGGCACGCACTCGCCGGGTCTGGCCTTCGGAATGACGCTGTTCCTGCTGTCGCTGGCCGGCGTCCTGCCGATCGTCATCGGCTTCTACGCCAAGCTGTACATCCTGCGCCCCGTGGTCATCGACCCCACCTTCGGGGGGCTGGTCCTGGCCAGCGCGGTCGTGATCAACTCGCTGATCGGCCTGTACTACTACCTGATCGTCGCCAAGACGATGTGGATGGACGAGGCCACCGTGACCGACAAGGTTCGCCCGGGTCTGGCACTCAACACCGCCATCGCGGTGCTTGCGGTGGCGGTGCTGGCCGTCGGCGTCTACCCGCAGGCATTCGCCGGCTTCGCCGAGATCTCCACGCTCGTCGCGGCGCCCTAGCCCGGACGTCGTGGGCGCCTCCGACGCCGAACCGGCCGGTCCAGCGGTCCGCCTTACCGCGATGCGCCCGCTGGACGTCGTGGCGACGCTGCTGCTGCTGTTCGCCCTGGCATTGGGCCAACCGCTGCTGGACGTGCTGGGACGAAACGCCGAGTTCTTCGTCGCCCGGGAAGCGGCGGTGGGCGAGATCCTGGTCCTGGCGGCCATCCTGACACTGGGCATCCCGCTGCTGCTGGCCGCCATGGTCCTCGCGGCGGGCGCCCTCCACCCGCATGCCGGCGCCGTGCTGCACGCCGTCCTGCTGGTGGTGCTGGGCGCCGCCTGGTCGCTGCAGTTACTCGAGCGGGGCGCGGCGGGCTGGTCGGTGCCCGGCCTGCCGCTCCTCGTGGCCGCCGTGCTCGCCGGCGTCGTGGTCTGCGCGGCGCTGTTCGCGAGCCTGCACCTGCGGAGTGTGGCACGGCTGGGCCTGGCCGTGCCGCTGCTGGTGGCCGGCTTGTTCCTGCTCGGATCACCGGTGTCGCGCATCATGATGCCGGCATCGGCGGAAGTGGCGCAGGAGGGGATCGCCGATCCCGTGCCGATCGTGATGGTGGTCTTCGACGAGTTCCCCCTGGCCTCGCTGCTGGACCGCTCCGGCGACATCGACGCGAGGTCCTATCCCAACTTCGCCCGCCTGGCGCGGGAGGCGACCTGGTTTCGCCACGCCACCACCGTCGACATCAGCACCGACCATGCGGTGCCGGCGATCCTGGACGGCCGCTACTCGCGCGGTGACAGCCTGCCGGTACTGCGGGACCACCCCCGCAACCTGTTCACGCTGCTGGGTGACCAGTACGCCATCCACAGCTGGGAGCCGATCACCCAGCTGTGTCCGGCCAAGCTCTGCCCTGACCGGTCCGGCGCGGGCTCCCTGGGCTGGTGGCGCTCCACCGCCTACGACCTGTCGGTCGTGTCCGGGCACGTCGTGCTGCCGGCGGACCTAACCCGAGGGTTACCTGCGATCGATCAGGGATGGAGCGGCTTCGCGGGGCGGCAGCCGGCCGGCACCGACCCGCGTTGCGCCGGTCAGCTGGCGCGCTGCGGGAGCCTCAACGCACCCGTGGCCTGGGCCGACCGCCGTCAGCCGGAGTCCGAAGCGTTCCTTGACTCCCTGGACGACCGCTCCGGCCGGCCGACCCTGCACTTCCTGCACACGCTGTTTCCGCATCAACCATGGCAGTACCTGCCGTCGGGGCAGCAGTACACCTCGAGCATCCTGACCCCGGGCCTGTACCGGGGGGAGTGGGAGGCCGACGACTGGCTGGTCACGCAGGGCTACCAGCGCCATCTGCTGCAGGTCGGAGCCGCCGACCGCTTCATCGGCCGCCTACGCCGCCGGCTGCAAACCGCGGGGCTGTACGACGAGGCCTTGGTCGTGATCACCGCCGACCACGGAGCGTCGTTCCGCTCCGGTCAGCCGTTCCGCACTCTGCGGTCGGACAACTTCGGCAGCCTCGGTGCCGTGCCGCTGTTCATCAAGCCACCCGGCGAGGCACGGGGCGGCGTGGATGACCGTCCGGTTGAATCCGTCGACGTCCTGCCGACCATCGCCGAGGTGCTCGACGAGCCGGCACTGGCCCGAGGTTCGCCGGGCGCGCCGCTGCTGCATGGGCCGGGACCGCGCCGGGACCACAAGCGCGTCCGCGCTCTAGGGGTGGAGTTCCGCTTCCCCGCAGATGGGTCCGCGCTGCGCCAAGTGGTTGCACGCAAGTTTGAGCTGTTCGGCTCCGACAACGGCAGCGTGGACCCCTACGACGTCGCGCCGGAAGGGACCGCCAAGCTTCTCGGGCGCCGCGTCGGCCCGGTTGAGCAGGTGCAGGGCATCACTGTGCGCATCGACGACCCGAAGCGTTACGCCAACGTCGACCCAACCGCCTCGTTGCTCCCCACCCTGGTGACTGGTCGGGTGGCCGGCCAGCTGCCGACCGCCACTCCCGCACGGTTGGCGGTGGCAACCAACGGCAGGATCACCGCCGTCACGCGCAGCCATCTGGATGCCGATGGCGAGGTCGTCTTCCAGGTCCTGTTGCCGCCCTCGGCGTTGCGGGCAGGCGGCAACGAGCTGCAGCTGCTGCTGGTCGAGGACGCGCCTGGCTCGCCCGCCCTACGGGAGCTGGCCCAGGACCCGGCCTAGCTGCGCCCGGCCGCGGCGAGGTTGACCGAACCTTTGCCTGGCGAGGGCAGGTTGCCGGCGAAGGCAACGCGGGCCGCGGGTAGCCTGGCCAGAGGCGACGTCGCAGAGTGCGATTGCTGCCAACGAGGAGTGACGCGAGCGATGTTCAAGTCGTTCAAGACGTTTGTGCTACTGGCCCTACTGTCAGGTCTGATCCTGCTGGCCGGCCAGGCCATCGGTGATCGCGGTGGCTTGACCATCGCCCTTGGCCTTGCCCTGGTGATGAACGTGGGGTCCTACTGGTTCTCCGACAAGCTGGCCATCAAGATGGCCCGCGCGCAGGAGGCCAGCCCTCAGGAGTACCCCTGGTATCACTCGATGGTCTCCGAGCTGGCGCTGCGCACCGGTCAGCCGATGCCGCGCCTGTTCGTCTCGCCCTCGCCGCAGCCCAACGCCTTTGCGACCGGCCGCAACCCGAGCCACGCCGCGGTGTGCGTCAACCAGGGGCTGATCGACCTGCTCGACCGCGACGAGATGGAGGGCGTCCTCGCTCACGAGCTGTCCCACGTCTACAACCGCGACATCCTCATCGGCACCATCGCGGCCACGCTGGCGACCGCCATCACCTTCCTCGCCCGGTTCTCCTTCTTCTTCGGCGGCGGCCGCGACCGCGAGGGTGGCCCCATCGCCCAGCTGGCGTTGCTGCTGCTGGCGCCGATCGCCGCCATGCTGATCCAGTTCGCCGTCACCCGCAGCCGCGAGACCCAGGCCGACGCCTCGGGTGCCCAGCTGTCGGGCAAGCCCTTGGCGCTGGCCAGCGCACTGCAGAAGCTGGAGGCCGGCGGCAAGCAGCGGATGCGGATGGGCGGCACCCCGGCGGAGACGTCGCCGGCGTTCAGCCAGCTGTACATCTCCGCGCCGTTCGGCGGCGCGGTCACCAGGGGGATGGGCTCGCTGTTCCGCACCCACCCGACGACCGAGTCCCGTGTGGCCAACCTGCACGAGATCGCCCGCGGCATGGGCCAGATCGGCTAGCGACGCTCGGTCGCTCACCTCGCCGACAGGCGGATGACCTGATCCGTACCGGGGCTGGAGCTGTTGGACGTCGTCAGGTACATCGCATGCCGCCGGGCGTTGCCCGGGACCATCGCGCGCAGCCGCCCGAACCGCCCGTTGAGCTCGGTCGAACGCACGGAGGCGTCCCGGCCACGGTTTCGCAGGCTGAGCCGGCGTACGTCGGATTCCTTCAAGGTGGACACCAGCAGGTCCCCACGCCAGGTGTCCCAGTTCGGTCCGCTGATGAAGGCTGCGCCGGACGTCGCTAGGGTCGAGCCACCCGACGACCAAGCCGGTGCGCGGTAGTACGACGCCCTCCGGCAACCGCTGCCCGACGGCCCACGTGTGGCGCGCCCCGTCCAGCATGGCCACCCGTAGTTGCCGCCCCTGACGATCCGGTTCAGCTCGTCGTGCACGTCGGGACCGTGCTCGACCGCGTACAGCCGGTTGGTACGAGGCTGGAAGGCCAGGCCCTGAGGGTTGCGGTGCCCGCGTGACCACACCAGCGAGCCCTTGAACGGGTTCGTCGACGGCCGGCTGCCGTCGCGGTTCACGCGCAGGATCTTGCCGTTGCGGCTGGACCGTGGCTGAGCGGTGGACGTGTCTCCGGCGTCGCCCATCCCGACGTACAGCCGCCCGCGGCCTCCCAGTTCCAACGCGCACCCGTTGTGGATGCTGTTGGCTCGCATGCCGCGTCGAATGACGTAGCCGCGGAAGTCCAGACGCGAGCTGCGTAGCAGGCGGTAGCGCAGGACCTGGTTGCGCCAGGCGCCCTCATCGCTGCGCGACGCGCAGACGAAGACCTGCGTGCGGCCGGCGAAGCGACCGACGGCAATCCCCATCACCCCCGCTTCGCCCTCGGCTCGCACTGAGGAGATGGAGTGCGTGTGCAGCAGGCGAGCGCCCTCGCGGTAGCCGGCGTAGATCCGGATGCGCCCGGGACGTTCGGTGACCAGCATCCGGTTGTTCGGCGCGAAGGCGACGTCCCAGGGGACGGTGAGGCCACGCTGGACGACATTGGTCCGCAAGGTGGGCGCCGCCGCCGCCGGCGCCGCCGGCAGGGCCACGGTGAGCACGACGACAACGGACAGGATCGCTCGGATGCGCATGGCATTGCCTCCATCCGCGCGCGCCGTTGCCAGGGAGGCGACGCCCGGGTTGTCGCTCGTGGAACCGTGGTTGTCTTCCGTCGAGGGTACGTCACTTCGTCCGGTATGCCTGATTGGACGTTGCGGTTGGGGCGGGCGCGGTGAGGTAGCGTTGCACGGTGGGAGCCAGCCACGCGACGACGAGGTCGTGGTCGGCTGAGGCCAGTGGCTCGACGCGCACGACCCGGCGCAGCACTGCCATACCGACGAGCTGGGTGCCGACCAGCGTGCCGCGCAGCGCCGCGTCGGGCACCTCGAGGACCTCGATGATCCGTCCGATGATCTCGGTGCCGATGAACTCTCGGACCATGCGTGCCGCCTCGTCGTCGGACGCCGCCGAGCGCAAGAGGGCCACGACGGGGCTGGTCGGGGAATCGACCAGTTGCAGGTAGAAGCGCACGAGCCGCTCGCCGAGCCCGGCGACCGGGCCCGCCGAGAGGCTGTCGATCAGCGTGTCCACGCCCTCGGCGAGTCCGATCGCGGCCGCGAACAGGTCGCGTTTGGAGCCGAAGTAGTGCAACACCAGGGCGGGGTCGACCTCGGCGACGGACGCGACCTGTCGCAGTGAAGAGGCGGTGTAACCCCTGGCGGCGAAGGCCCTTCGGGCGGCGTCCAGGATCGCCGCACGGGTGTCGGGCATCCCGGTTCGGCGCCCGCTTGGCTTCACCCTGTACGTCGTCGCAGGGTGACCGCGCCGGCGGCCACCACGGCAACGATGGTGCCGACG
>JALZLC010000203.1 GCA_030858885.1 Actinomycetota bacterium | reverse complement strand
GCGTGCCCCAACTCACGGAAGCAGACGCGGCACAGCATGAACTTGCGATAGACCGCGCGGGGTCGCCCGCAGCGGTTGCAGCGGGTGTAGGCACGCACGCCGAACTTCTGCTTGCGTCCCGCCTTGGCGATCATCGATTTCTTGGCCATAACCTCTTCCTCAGCCCGCAGTGGGCGTCGAGCCGGCGAACGGGAAGCCGTAGGCCTCCAACAGCGCGCGGCCCTGCTCGTCGGTCTGTGCGGTCGTGACGATGGTGATGTCCATGCCACGCACCTGGTCGATGTCGTCGTAGTCGATCTCGGGAAAGATCAGCTGCTCGGTGACGCCGAATGTGTAGTTGCCGCGGCCGTCGAAGCTGGTGGGCGACAGGCCACGGAAGTCTCGGATGCGAGGTAGCGCCACCGACAGTAGCCGGTCGAAGAAGTCCCACATCCGGTCGCCCCGAAGTGTCACCTTGGCGCCGATCGGCATCCCGGCTCGCAGCTTGAACGCGGCGATCGACTTTCGTGCCGCGCGCGACGACGGCTTCTGCCCGGTCACCGTCGCGAGGTCACGCATGGCGCCGTTCAGCGCCTTGGCGTCGTTGACCGCCTCGCCAACGCCCATGTTGACGACGATCTTCTCCAGCCGCGGCACCTGCATGATGTTGGGCAGGCCGAGACGCTGCTGGAGCTGCTCGCGGACTTCGTCGCGGTAGCGCTGCTTCAGCCTGGGTGTATAGGTGTCGGTCATTCCTAGAACTCCGAGTCGCACTTGCGGCAGAAGCGCACCCGCTTGCCGTCGATGACCTTGGTGCCGACTCGTGCGGGCTTGCCGCACGACGGGCACACCGGCATGACATTGGACAGGTGGATCGGTGCCTCCTCGTGGATGAGGCCGCCTTCTTGGCCACCCGCCCGCGTGCGCTGACGCTTCTGGTGCTTGGTCACACGGTTGACGCCTTCGACCATGACCCGGTCGCGAGCCAGGTAGACGTTCACCACCCGGCCTTCTTTGCCGGCGTCCTTGCCACTGATGACGCGGACGGTGTCGTTTCTCTTCACGCGCTGCACTTACAACACCTCCGGGGCGAGCGAGACGATCTTCATGAAGCGGCGCTCGCGCAGCTCCCGGCCAACCGGACCGAAGATGCGCGTCCCCCGCGGGTTTCGCTGGTCGTTGATCAAGACGCAGGCGTTGTCGTCGAAGCGGATGTAAGTTCCGTCCTGGCGGCGCCGCTCCTTGCGGGTCCGCACGATCACGGCCTTGACGACATCACCCTTCTTGACATTGGACGCCGGCACGGCGTTCTTGACCGTGCCAACGATGACATCGCCGATCGAGCCATACCGCCGCCCAGACCCTCCAAGCACGCGAATGCACAACACCTCACGAGCCCCGGTGTTGTCCGCAACGCGCAACCGCGTCTCCTGCTGAATCATCTCTGCTCTTCTCCGCTAGCTTCTGTCTCGTTGATCGACGCGCTTGAGGCCGCTGGGCCCTCCACGCTGACAGGTGCTATCTAGCTCGCTCCAGCACCTCGACGACGCGCCATCTTTTTGTCTTGCTCAACGGCCGGGTCTCGGCGATGCGGACACGGTCACCCTGCCGCACGTCGTTCGTCTCGTCGTGGGCGTGCAGCCGTTCCGATCGCGTCACGGTCTTGCGGTACAGCGGGTGGGTCGTCCGCCGCTCGACCTTGACGATGACGGTCTTGTCCATCTTGTCGCTGACGACGACACCCTGGCGGGTCTTGCGCTCGCCGCGCGTGCTGGTGATCTCGGTAGTGGACATGTGGCTCCCTACGCCTGGGCTTGGTCGACCGACAGCTCGCGCTGGCGCTGCACGGTCAGGACTCGGGCGATGTCGTGGCGCACCTGCTTGAGGCGGCGTGGGTTGTCGAGCTGGCCGGTGACGAGCTGGAAGCGCAGGTTGAACAGCTCCTGCTTGAACTCGGCCAGCTGTTCGACCAGCTCGGTGTCGGACAGATCACGCAACTCGCTGGTATTCATCGCCTGCGTCCTATCGCTTCGCTGCAGAAAGGGGGGTTCACTCGCTGTCCCGGGTCACGAAGCGGCACTTGACCGGCAACTTGTGCGCGGCCAGCCGCATCGCCTCACGCGCGACGTCCTCGGAGACACCGCTGAGTTCGAACATGACACGACCGGGCTTGATCACGGCGACCCAGCCCTCTGGGGAGCCTTTGCCCGAACCCATGCGGGTCTCGGCCGGCTTCTTGGTGAAGGCCTTGTGCGGGAAGATGTTGATCCACACCTTGCCGCCGCGCTTGATGTAGCGCGTCATCGCGATACGGGCAGACTCGATCTGGCGGTTGGTGATCCACCCGGCCGTCAGCGCTTGCAACCCGTAGTCGCCGAAGGCGACCTCGGTCCCGCCCTTGGCGAGCCCGCGCATGTTGCCGCGGTGCTGCTTGCGGTGCTTGACCTTGCGTGGGGACAGCATCTTGCGTGCTCCTAAGACTGCTCGGTGGCTGGCTACGCGCCCTCGCCGGGGGTGGGCGGGGTGGTATCAGGGGTGGCGTCGTCGCTGCTGGTGTCGGATCCCGGTACGTCGGCGCCGGCGGGCTCCGGCGCGTCGGCGGTCATGTCATGGCCGGAGTCCGCCGGCGCGGGCACTTCTGCAGGCACGTTGCCTGGTGTGACGTTGGCTGGCTGCCCCGACGGCGTGTGGCCAGGGGTCATCTCCCCGGTGGCGGACGGAACAGCCTCGCGAACACGCTCGGGTGCGGCGTCGCCCATCCCGGCGGTGGGCGCCGAGCCGGGCTGGCTGACACGCCCGGCGCCGGCGCGCTGCGCCTCCTGGCGCGCACGCTCGGCGCGGCGACGGGCGAGCTGCTGCTCGCGTTGCTCACCGGACGGCAGCACCTCGCCGGTGTAGATCCACACCTTGACGCCAATGCGGCCGTAGGTGGTGCGGGCCTCGTCGAAGCCGTAGTCGATGTTGGCGCGCAGGGTGTGCAGCGGCACGCGACCCTCGCGATACCACTCGGTGCGGCTCATCTCCGCGCCACCGAGGCGACCGGAGCACTGCACGCGGATGCCCTTGGCGCCCGCCTTGATGGCGTTCTGGGTGGCGCGGCGCATCGCGCGCCGGAAGGCGACGCGGCCGCGCAGCTGCTCGGCGACGTTGTGGGCGGTGACCTGCGCGTCGAGCTCGGGCTGCTTGATCTCGAGGATGTTGAGCTTGACCTGCTTGTGGGTCATGTCCTCGAGGTGCTTGCGGATCACATCCGCCTCTGCGCCGCGCCTGCCGATGACAATGCCCGGCCGCGCCGTGTGGACATCGACGGTCACGCGGTCGCGCGTGCGCTCGATGTCGATCGAGGACACCCCGGAGTGCCGCACCCGCTCACGGATGTAGCTGCGGATGCGATCGTCCTCGATGACGTAGTCGGCGTAGTCGGCGTTGGCGAACCAGCGCGACTTGTGCTCCCGGATGATGCCGAGGCGAAAGCCATACGGATGGATCTTCTGGCCCACGGGTTACTCCTTGACCGCGGCGTTGGCCGCGGGACGGCGGTTGGCGTTGCGAGCGTTGCGCCGAGGTGGCGCCACGTTCTCGGTGCCCACCGAGATGGTGATGTGGCTGGTGCGCTTGCGGATCTCGTAGGCACGCCCCATCGCGCGTGGCTGGAAGCGCCGCAGGTGCGGTCCCTCGTCGATCACCGCAGCGGTGACGTACAGGTCGTCGGCGTCCAGTTCGAAGTTGTTCTCCGCGTTGGCCACCGCCGAGTTCAGGGTCTTGAGCACCTGCTCGGCAACGCCCTTGGGCGATACCGCCAGCAGTCTGCGCGCATCATCGATGCGCAGACCTCGGATGTGCGCCACGACCTGACGCACCTTGTCCGGAGCGACGCGCACGTAGCGCGACGTCGCCTTGACGTGGGTCGCGGCCATCAGCGCCGCGCTCCCCGGACCTTGGTCTGCTGCTTCTCGCCGGCGCCGCGCCACTTGATGGCGCGGGTGGGCGCGAACTCGCCGAGCTTGTGGCCAACCATGGACTCGGACACGTAGACGGGGACGTGCTTGCGCCCGTCGTGCACGGCGATGGTGTGGCCCACCATCTCCGGGCCGATCTCCGAGCGGCGCGACCAGGTCTTGATGACCCGCTTGTCGCCCCTGCTGTTGAGCTCGGACACCTTCTTGGCGAGGTGCTCGTCGACGAAGGGGCCCTTCTTGAGGCTGCGTGGCATAGCGTGCTCCTACCGGCGGCGCTTGCCGCGGCGACGGATGATGTCGGCGTTGGAGGTCTTGTTCTTCCGACGGGTGCGGCCTTCCGGCTTGCCCTTCGGGTTGGTGGGGTGGCGTCCGCCGGAGGTCCGGCCCTCGCCACCGCCGTGCGGGTGATCGACGGGATTCATGACCACGCCGCGGACGGTCGGGCGCTTACCCTTCCACCGGGAGCGACCGGCCTTGCCGTCACTGATGAGCTCGTGCTCGGCGTTACCCACGGCGCCCACGGAGGCGCGACAGTCCAGCAGCACCGTGCGGATCTCGCCGGAGGGCAGCCGCAGGGCGGCGCGATTGCCTTCCTTGGCCAGCAGCTGGATGCGGTTGCCCGCGCTGCGGCCGAGCTTGGCGCCACCGCCCGGGCGCATCTCCACGGCGTGGACGATGGTACCGACCGGGATGTTGCGCAGGGGCAGGGCGTTGCCGGGCTTGATGTCGGCGCGCTCGCCGGATTCGACGCGGTCGCCGACCTTGAGTCCTTCGGGGGCGATGATGTAGCGCTTCTCGCCGTCCAGGTAGTGCAGCAGCGCGATCCGCGACGACCGGTTGGGGTCGTACTCGACGGTGGCCACCTTTGCGGGAACGCTGTCCTTGTTGCGACGGAAGTCGATGACGCGATAACGACGCTTGTGACCGCCGCCTTGATGGCGCGTCGTGATCCGCCCGTTGGCGTTGCGTCCGGCCTTCTTGGGATTCGGCTTCGTCAGCGACTTGAGGGGTCGGTCGGTCGTGATCGTGTCAAAGTCCGACACGCTCATGTCACGACGCCCCGGCGTCGTCGGCTTGTACTTGCGCACACCCATTACAGGCCACCTTCGAAGATGTCGATTGACTCTCCCTCGGCGAGGGTCACGATTGCTCGCTTGCTGCTCTTGCGCTGGCCGTAGGTCATGCCGAAGCGCTTGCGCTTCCCCTTTCGGTTCAGCGTGTTCACCCCGGCAACCTTGACGCTGAAGATGGTCTGCACGGCCTGCTTGATCTCGGTCTTGTTCGCCGAGGGATGGACAATGAACGTGTAGCGGCCCTCGTCGAGTAACGCGTAGCTCTTCTCGCTGACGACTGGCGCCAGGATGACGTCGCGGGCGTCCTTCACTACTGCTCCCTCCCGCTCAACTCGAGGTCAGCATCATCAGACCTCGAACCTGCGCTCGGCCTACGGCCTCGCTGACCGAGGTCTGGCCGAGTGCCTTTGCCGATGTGTTCCAAGGCGGTGCGCTGGAAGATCACGACGTCGCTGACCAGCACGTCGTAGGTGTTGAGTTGGTCGACGGTCAGCAGGTGCACGCGGCCCAGGTTGCGAAAGCTGCGACCGGTGGTCTGATCACGCGAGGCCAGGACGATGAGCGCCCTGCGCGTGCCGATCTCCAGCGCGTCGAGGAAGGCCAGGGCGTCTTTGGTCCTTGGCGCGTCGAAGACGAGGTCGTCGACGACACGGATGTCGCCACTGCGAGCGCGGTCCGACAGTGCCGAGCGCAGGGCAACCCGCTTCAGCTTCTTGTTCACCCGCTTGACATGGTTCTGCTCGCCGGTCGGCCCGTGGGCGACACCGCCGCCGGACCACTGCGGTGACCGGATGGATCCCTGGCGGGCGCGGCCGGTGCCCTTTTGGCTCCATGGCTTCCTGCCGCCGCCGCGAACCTCACCGCGACTCTTGGTCTTGGAAGTCCCGGCGCGCGCAGCCGCCAGCTGGGCGGTCACGACCTGGTGCATGGCCGGCACATTGACCTCGACGTCGAACACAGCGTCGTCGAGGTCGACGGTGCCGCCGCTGGACCCGTCGCGGTTGTGCAGGGCGATCTTCGGCATCAGGCGTCACTCCCCACCGCGGTCGGACGCTTGACCGCGTCACGAACGATGACGAGGCTGCCGTTTGGTCCGGGGACAGCGCCCCTGATGAGCAGAAGCCGGCGCTCGGCGTCAACGCCTACCAGTTCCAGGCTCTGCACCGTGACGCGCTCGGCTCCCATGCGGCCCGCCATGCGCGTACCGCGGAACACGCGGGAAGGAGTCGCGCAGGCACCGATCGATCCGGGAGCACGGTGCACCTTGTGGGCGCCGTGCCCGGCGCCCATGCCGCTGAAGCCGTGGCGCTTCATGACGCCCGCGAACCCCTTGCCCTTGCTGGTGCCGGTGACGTCGACGTACTCGCCGGCGCGGAACTGCTCGGCGGTCACGATGTCACCCGGGCTGTGCTCGCCGGCCAGCTCGAATTCGACGAGGTGGCGGGTCGGCTCGACACCGGCCTTGGCGAAATGCCCGGCCAGCGGCTTGTTGACCCGCTTGACCCTGACCTCACCAAAACCGAGCTGCACGGCGGCGTAGCCGTCTCGCTCGACCGTCCGCACCTGCGTCACGGGGCAGGGGCCAGCCCGCACCACCGTCACCGGGACCACACGGGCCTCCTCATCAAAGACCTGCGTCATCCCAAGCTTGGTGCCAAGGATTCCCTTGCTAGCCATCGCTTTTCGCTTCTCTCTCTCGTTCTTGCTCTCGGCCCGTGGTCCGGATCGGGGACCTTGGAGGGCGGGTGGGTCAGCGGTCTCCGAGCCGGATCACGGGCCGCCCCTTGGAGGGTGGGTGGGTCAGCGGCCCTCAGTCCACCACCGGCGCCCTTGTCTCACAGCTTGATCTCGATGTCGACCCCGGCAGGCAGGTCCAGGCGCATCAACGAGTCCACCGTCTTCTGCGTCGGATCGTGGATGTCGATCAGCCGCTTGTGTGTGCGCATCTCGAAGTGTTCGCGCGAGTCCTTGTACTTGTGCGGCGAGCGGATGACGCAGTACACGTTGCGCTCCGTCGGCAGGGGCACCGGCCCCGTGATCCGCGCACCGGTGCGCTCAACCGTGTCAACGATCTTGCGCGCCGACTGATCAATGATCTCGTGGTCGTACGCCTTCAACCGAATGCGAATCTTCTGCTCAGCAGCCATTT